>DASYPG010000639.1:0-2139 GCA_036006885.1 Burkholderiales bacterium
GCGCGCGTGGCGAGCTCGACCTCGAGCACCGGCGCCGAATCGGTGAACACGCGGTAGCCGAAGGGCCCCGACTCGGCCTCGATGCGCTCGCAAAGCTTCTGCAACCGGCCGCGCAGCACCTTGTGGTAGTCGCGCCCGCGGGCATAGCGCGCGATGTAGGCATGCCCGGGTTTTAGCTCGTCTTCCACGCTGCCCGGGACGTCGCCTAGATAGTCCATGCGGCACGAGATCACGCACAGCGTGCCGGGCTTGAGTTCGGCCGGGCGTGCCCGGAGCGCCCCGTGGCGCGCCATATACTCCATCTCGCCATGCCAGCCCCGATCGAGCCACTCGATGAGCCGCGGCTCGGCCGCGGACAGATCCGCTTGCGCGATGCCCACGGCCTGGAATCCCAGTTCGCGGCCCCAGTCCTTGATGCGCTGCGCGAAGGCTCGGCTGTCCATGTCGCTCGATCTTAAGTTGCCCGACGCCGCCGCGACCGAAGCGCTCGGCGCGGCGCTCGCCTCGGGCGCGGGCGCAGGCCGCGTGATCCACCTGCGCGGCGACCTCGGCGCCGGGAAAACCACTCTGGTGCGCGGGCTCCTGCGAGCCCTTGGACACCCCGGACGGGTCAAGAGTCCGACCTACACCTTGGTTGAACCTTATGAGCTTTCGAGCTTACACTTCTATCACTTTGATTTCTATCGTTTGAAAAACCAAGAAGAATGGGAGCAAGCGGGCTTTCGGGAGTACTTCAGCGGCGAGGCGCTGTGCGCGGTCGAATGGCCGGAACGGGCGCACGGCCTGCTCGCGCCGCCGGACCTCGACATCGAGCTGCGCTTCGAGGGCGAGCGCAGGCGCGCCCGGCTGAGCGCGCACAGCGAGGCTGGCGAGGCCTGGCTCTCGTCGTTGCGCTCCTTGTCCTGAGCGATGCCCACGCGCAGATCGTGTCGAGCCGCATCTGGCCCGCGCGCGATTACACCCGGCTCACGTTCGAATCGAAGTCCGCGATCAAGCACAGCCTGTTCAGCGTGAAGGACCCCGAGCGGCTGGTGCTGGATCTCGAGGTCGACGAGCTCGCCCCCGCCCTCACCGAGCTGCAGGCCAAGGTCGCGCCCGACGACCCTTACATCAAGGGCCTGAGGGTCGCGCGCAACCGGCCGGGCGTGATCCGCCTGGTGCTCGATCTCAAGGCCGACGTGAAACCGCAACTCTTCGATTTGCCGCCGATCGCCGAGTATGGTCATCGCCTGGTGCTCGACATCTATCCCGCGGTGCCGGTCGATCCGCTCGCGGCGCTGCTCGAGGAAAGCAGCAAGACCGAAGAGGAAAAGGAAAAGCCGTCGAACAAGGTCGCGCGCCTCGCCACCATCGTGATCGACGCCGGGCACGGCGGCGAGGACCCGGGCGCGCTCGGCAGGCACGGCTCGCGCGAGAAGGACGTGACGCTCAGCATCGCGCGGCGCCTCAAGACGCTGGTGGACGCCGAGCCGAACATGCGAGCGCTGCTTACCCGCGATGGCGACTACTTCTTGAAGCTGGATGCCAGGGTCGAGAAAGCGCGCAAGGTCAAGGCCGATCTCTTCGTTTCGATCCACGCCGACGCGTTCGTCCGGCCCGATGCGCGCGGCTCTTCGGTGTTCGCGCTGTCGGACCGACGCGCCACTTCCCAGCTCGCGCGCGAGCTCGCAAGAGCGCAGAACGAGTCCGACCTGATCGGCGGCGTGAATCTGCACGAGAAGGACGACTACGTGAAGAGGACGATCATCGACCTCTGGCAAACCGGGACCATCGACCACAGCCTGCGCCTCGGCGGCTCGGTGCTGAAGCGCCTGGGCGCGGTGAACACGCTGCACAAGCCGCACGTCGAGCAGGCGAGCTTCGCGGTGCTGACGGCGCCGAACATTCCGTCGATCCTGGTCGAGACCGCCTTCATCTCCAACCCCGAGGAGGAAAAGCGGCTGAACGACGATGACTACCAGGACAAGCTCGCCCAGGCCGTGCTCGACGGAATCCGCGACTACCTCGCCAAGCACCCGCCCCGCCCTGCCTCGCCTCTAGCATTCAATTAGAAGTGGATCTGCTCCTCATGCGCCTGGAATTCAGCCACGCAATGATTCCAGGCGAAATGGAGAGCGCCACGATCGCGAGGATCACGAC
>DASYPG010000640.1:0-5911 GCA_036006885.1 Burkholderiales bacterium
TTTCTCATCTATCTCGTGATGGTCGCCCTGTTGATGTGGCGGCCCCTGGGCCTGTTTGGCAAACGCTAACGTCAAGCCCCTTGAAGTCGTCTTCTGGCTCTGCACGCTGCTGCCGTTCGTGCTGGCCCCGGACTACCTGTCGCTTGCGAGCCAGATCGCGATCACCGCGCTGTTCGCGCTTTCGCTCGATCTCATCCTCGGCTACGCCGGCATCGTGTCGCTCGGCCACGCGGCCTTCTTCGGCGCCGGCGCGTACACCGCGGGACTGATCGCCAAGCACTACTGGACCGAGCCGCTCACCGGTTTGATGATCGCAGCCGTTTCGTCGGGGATTCTCGGTTACGCGCTGAGCCACATAGTCGTCCGCTTCCGCCACCTCGCGCTCATCATGCTGACGCTCGGCCTCGGGCTCCTGCTGCACGAAGCGGCGAACAGCGCGAGCGCGCTGACCGGCGGCGCCGACGGACTGCAGGGCTTTCGCGTGCCCGCCGTCCTGGGCTTCAAGTTCGACCTGTTCGGCAGGGCGGCCTATGCGTACGCGCTCGCGGTGCTGTTCCTGTGTTTCCTGATTTCCAGGCGCATCATTCACTCGCCCTTCGGCCTCGCCCTGCGCGGCATCCGTGAGAATGCCGTGCGCATGCCGGCGATCGGCGCGCCGAGCCGCGCGCACCTGCGCAAGGCCTACACGCTAGCCGCGGTGATGGCCGGAATCGCCGGCGCGCTGCTCACGCATACCACCTCGACGGTGTCGCTCGAGGTGCTGTCCTTCGGCCGCTCCGCCGACGTGCTGGTGATCCTGATCCTCGGCGGCGCCGGGCGCCTCTACGGCGGCATCGTCGGCGCCATCATCTACATGGTGGCGCGCGACCAGTTCTCGGGCCTCAACCCGCAGTACTGGTACTTCTGGATCGGCCTGCTGCTCGTCGCGGTGGTGATGTTCCTTCCCAACGGCATCCTCGGGGGGCTGGCAAAATTCTCTCGACCAAGAAGCTGAACAAGCGCTTCGGCTCGCTGGTGGTGGCGCAGGACATCGACCTCGACCTGCCGCGAGGCGTGCGCCATGCGCTGATCGGCCCGAACGGCGCCGGCAAGACCACGCTCATCAACCTCATGACCGGCATGCTCAAGCCCGACGCCGGCGGGATCCTGCTCGGCGGCGAGGACATCACGGGCTTGCGCCCCGAGGCGCGGGTGCGGCGCGGACTGGCGCGGACTTTCCAGATCAACACGCTCTTTCCGCAGCTCAGCGCGCTCGAATCGGTCGCGCTCGCGGTGCTCGAGCGCGAAGGGCACGCGCACAACTGGTGGCGCGGCCTGCCGCGCTTCGGCGCGGCGCTCGACGAGGCGCACGCGATCTTGGAGTCGCTCAGGATCCCACAGAAAAAGCTGACTCGCGAGCTTGCCTACGGGCAGCAGCGCCTGCTCGAGATCGCGCTCGCCCTCGCCACGCGGCCGCGCGTGCTGCTGCTCGACGAGCCCGCCGCCGGGGTCCCCAAGGACGAGAGCGCGGAGCTGTTCGCCGCGATCGCGAGCCTGTCGAGCGAGCTCACGGTGCTCTTCATCGAGCACGACATGGACGTCGTGTTCCGCTTCGCGAGCCGCATCCACGTGATGGTCGGCGGCCGCATCCTGGTGCAGGGAACGCCGGACGACATCGCCCGGGACGAGCGCGTGCGCGAGGTCTATCTCGGAAAGGCCCACCGTGTCCCTGCTTGAGCTGCACGGCGTTCGCGCCGGCTACGGCGAGGCGGTGGTGCTCGACGGCGTCTCGCTCGAGCTCGCCGAGGCCGGCAGCCTCGCCGTGCTCGGAAGGAACGGCGTCGGCAAGAGCACGCTGCTCCTGACGATCATGGGCTTCACGAACGTCCGCCGCGGCAGCATCGTGTTCCGGGGAAGGGAAATACAGGGGCTCGCGGCGCACCGGCGCGCGCAGCTCGGCATTGGCTGGGTAGCGCAGGAGCGCGAGATCTTCCCTTCGCTCAGCGTCGAGGAGAACCTGACCGTGGCCGCACGCCCGGGCCCGTGGAATCTGAAGAAAATCTATGCTCTGTTCCCGCGGCTGGCCGAGCGCAGCGCGAACCTGGGGAACCAGCTCTCCGGAGGCGAGCAGCAGATGCTCGCCATCGCGCGCGCGCTGATGACCAATCCGGCGCTGCTGCTTCTCGACGAGCCGCTCGAGGGCCTCGCGCCGATCATCGTCGAGGAGCTGGCCGCGGCACTGAGGAATCTGCAAGGCATTGCGACCATCCTGGTCGAGCAGCACGCCGAGGTGGCGCTGGCGCTCACCCAGGACGCGGTCGTGATCGAGCGCGGCCGCGTGGTGCATCGCGCGCGTTCTCCGGAGTTCGCGCGCGACGCCCAGACCCTGGAGCGCTACCTCGGCCTCAAGCTCGCCTGATCTTCAGTGCAGGACGCGGGCGAAGGTCCGGTTGCGCAGGATATCGCCAGCCGCCGGGTCCTCCGCCAGCAACTCGGCGAGCGCAGCCGCGATCTCCTGGAGGATCTCGCCGCACTGCTGTGTGCCGATCGGTAGCGCGATCCCGATCTCGCCGATGAAGAGCTCCCCGTCGCTGTCGCCGCTGCGGGGACAGTTGTCGGGCAGCTCATCGAGCCCGTGGACCGAGAAGCCGCATAGCGACGGATGGCGCGCGAACAGCGATTCGATCTGCGCCGGGAACGGTGTTTTCATTGCGGCTTGGCCGCGCGCCGAGGTGTGCCAGTGTTCGTCGCGCCGGGAGCGCGCCACAATCCGGCACGCAGACAGAGCAAGCAACCGGGGCAGCGCTTCGGCGCTGTCAGCGCCTTGTCGGACAGATTGACCTTGGAAGCCATGACGAGATGGTGAACGCCATAGCGCGGCTTGGGTATCGCCGGACCCGGCGTCATTGCGTCGAAGCTGCCTGAAATTTGCCGACGACTTCGTCGACAGGGGCTTCCCCTCACTCCATAGGGCAATTCCCTAGCAGCGGCAAACCCCTGCTGGCAAGGGCTTCTGGGTAATAATGCGCGCCAGAGGAGGAACCGTATGCGCCAACGTTCGCGCCGCCATTTCATTGGAGCCATTGCCGCTGTAACGGCCTGCGGAGGAATGGGGGGCGTTGCAAGGGCAGTCCACGCGGCAATGGGGCCGAACGACAAATTCGACCTCGTCATCAAGGGCGGCGAGGTGCTCGACCCGAGCCAGAAGCTTAGAGCAAAGCGCGACATCGGCATGCGCTTCGGCCTGGTGGAAGCCGTGGAGGCGGACATCCCGGCCGAGCGCGCTCTGCGCGTGCTCGACGCCGGTGGCAAGCTCGTCACCCCCGGCCTCATCGACCTCCACGCCCACGTCTACCCGTACGGCTCGGCCATCGGCATTCCGGCCGACGAGCTGGTGCCCTACCAGGCGACCGCGACGGTGGTCTCGGCGGGCGACGCGGGCGCGAACAACTTCGCCGCGTTTCGCCGCCACATCATGGCGCAGACTCGCACGCGCATGTATGCGTTCGTGCACATCGCCAATATCGGCCTCGCCGGCTTCCCGGTTCCGGAGCTCTTCAACATCAGCTATGCCGATGTCCCGACGGCGGCGCGGACGCTCGCCGAGAACGCCGACATCGCGATCGGCATCAAGGTGCGCATGTCCGAGAATGTGATCGACAAGCACGGCCTCGAGCCCTTGAAGCGCGCGATCGCGGCCTGCGAGCTGGCGGGCACGCGCGGCAAGGTGATGTGCCACATCGGCGGCGTGCAAACCCGCGCGCTCATGTCGCAGATTCTCGATACGTTGCGCGCCGGCGACATCCTCACGCATTCGTACTCGGGCGCGCCCAACAACGCCGGCGACGGCACGAACATCGTGCAGGACGGCAAGCTCCTGCCCGCGGCGCTCGCCGCGAAGAAGCGCGGCGTGGTGTTCGACGTCGGCCACGGCGGCGGCAGCTTCGATTACACGGTCGCCGAGGCGGCGATCGCGCAGGGCGCGCCGCCGGACACCATTTCCTCCGACATCCACGTGTTCTCGGGCAATACCCCGGGCATGCCCTTCCTCACCTGGGTCATGAGCAAGTTCCTCAACCTCGGCTTCAGCCTCGAGCAGGTGATTGCCATGGCGACGATGAACCCGGCGCGCGTCATCGCTCGCCTGCCCAAGCTCGGCACGCTGCAGACCGGCGCGCCCGGCGACGTCTCGATCCTCGAGGTGGTCGAGGGACCGGTGAGCTTCGTCGACACGCGCAAGAACGAGCGGACCGGAAAGGTGCACCTGCGACCCGTGCAGACGGTCGCCGCGGGCGTCCCGTTCGGACGGCCGTTCCACTCCCCCTTCTCGGTGCGCTAGCGCGATTACGGCATAATCCCCCGCTTTGGGTTTCGTCAGTTGGCACCGACCGAACGCTTCCAGCTGCCGTTGCGATGGGAATTCGTTCCCGTCGAGCATGCGCTCGATCGCTCGATCCGGTGGAAATGGACGGCGCATACGCAGACCGGCCGCCTCGCGATGGAATCCGAGCGCGTGTTCGAGACTTTGACCGAGTGCATGGAAGACGCCAAGGTAGCGGGCTATGGCCGGGACTGACCGCCTCGTCGATCCGCTGATCTATCAGTACCTGGTCGAGCAGGTCAAGGACTATGCCCTGTTCGTGCTCGACCCGGAAGGCCGCATCATGACCTGGAACCTCGGCGCGGAGCGGATCAAGGGCTACGCGCCGGAGGAAATCATCGGCCGGCACTTTTCGGTGTTCTACACACAGGATGCGATCGAGCGCGGCTGGCCCGCGGAGGAGCTGGGGCTCGCCACGCGCGAGGGTCGCTTCGAGGACGAGGGTTGGCGCGTGCGCAAGGACGGCTCGCGATTCTGGGCGAACGTGCTGATCACGGCGTTGCGCGACGAAGACGGCAAGCTCCTCGGCTTCTCCAAGACCACCCGCGACCTCACCGAGCGCAGGCTCCACGAGGAAGCCTTGCGGCAGACCGAGGAGCGCTTCAGGTTGCTGGTCGAAGGCGTGGTCGACTACGCGATCTTCATGCTCGACCCGCAAGGCATCGTGACGAGCTGGAACGCGGGCGCGCAGCGCATAAAGGGCTACCGCGCCGACGAGATCGTCGGCAAGCACTTCTCGCGCTTCTATACGGAAGAGGACGTTAACGCGGGCAAGCCGTGGGAGGAGGTCGCCACGGCGCGGCGCAGCGGGCGCGCGGAGGACGAAGGCTGGCGCTTGAGGAAGACCGGCGAGCGATTCTGGGCGAGGGCGGTCCTGACGCCGCTCCACGACGCCGAGGGTCACCTGCGCGGCTTCGCCAAGGTGACGCAGGACCTCACCGACCGCCGCCACATCCAGTCCCTGCAGGAGGCGGCGAAGGAGGTGAACGAGTTCATCGCGACCCTCGCGCACGAGCTGAGAAACCCGCTCGCGCCGATCCGCACCGCGGTGGACGTGATGGCGAAGCTGCCGGCCTCCGACCCGGCGCAGCAGTCCATGCGCGAAACGATCGATCGGCAGAGCGCCCAGCTTGCGCGCATCCTCGACGACATGATCGACATCGCGCGCGTCACGCGCGGCGCGATGAGCATGGAACAGGAGCCGGTGAACATGGCCGACGTGGTGCGCCGCGCGATCGAAACCGCCGCGCCGGTCATCGAGGCCGGCCGGCACCGGCTCGTGGTCGAGCTCCCGGCCGAGCCGCTCATCGTGCTGGGCGACCATCACCGGCTGACGCAGGTTCTCGCCAACCTGCTGAACAACGCGGCGCGCTACACGCCGGAGGCTGGCGAGATCTTGGTGCGGGCGCGCCAGGAACACGGCGGGTCGGTGTTGCAGGTGCGCGATACCGGCCGGGGCATCGAGCCCGGCATGCTGGAGCGGATCTTCCACATGTTCGTGCAGGGACGCTCGCCGCTCGAGAAGGTCGGGACCGGCCTCGGCGTCGGCCT
>DASYPG010000641.1:0-3532 GCA_036006885.1 Burkholderiales bacterium
TTGTTTTTCTGTCAAGGTCTCTGGGCCGCACACCAGCTCGCCGGTGATGCGGCTCTTCGCGCCGCGCTCGCCCTGCCCGTGCTGCACCGTCTTCACCTGCATGTCCTGCCAGTTCTTGCGGAAGCTGCAGATGATGCCGCCGTGGCGCGCGCTCTCGCGATAGGCGTCGTTCCAGCCCTCCCACACGCAGATCGCGGCGAGATGCGGCGGCTTGGCCGCCGCGGCGCGCCACTGGTTACTCGCGTAGTACGAGATGCCGTTCATCCCGACCTTGCCGCTGCACCAGGGCTGAGCGGCGGCCCACTCGATGCACTGGCAGATGTCGCGCGTCTCGCGGGCGTTGTTGTGGCGGAGGTACCCGGGCGAGCGCCCGGCGCCGCGCGAGTCGACCCGGATCACCGCGTAGCCGTCGGGCACCCACTTCTCGGGATCGACCACCTCCCAGTTCTGGTGCCGGTTCGACGAGCCGGCCAGCGCGTCGGGGTTCTCGCGCGCCATGATTTCCCATGCCGTCTTGTACCCGTCCTGGAACGCGAGGCCCTTGCCGTAGGGCCCGTAGCTCAGGATTGCGGGATGGCGGCCTTCCTCGTCCGGACGGAACACATCCGCCCGCAGCACCAGCCCATCGTCCATGCGGATGGGCACATCCCATTCGATTTCCATCGAAGTTATTCTAGTTGCAGAAGCTCGAGCAGCGCCGGGCCGTATCGCTCGAGCTTGCGCGCACCGATGCCGGCGATCGACGAAAGCGCGTCGAGGTCGCGCGGCCGTGCGGCGGCGATCGCGGCTAGGGTCGCATCGTGGAACACCACATAGGGCGGCACCGCTTGGCTGCGCGCCTGCGCCGTGCGCCAGGTCTTGAGCTTCTCGAAGATTTCCATATCCATGTCCGCCGGCCCGGGCGCGAGGCGTTTTCTGGGCGCCTTCCCCTTGCGCAGCGCGGGGCGCCGCATCTCCACGCGCTGCTCGCCGCGCAGCACCGGCCGGCTCGCTTCGGTCAGCCGCAGTGCGCCGTAAGAGTCATGATCCGGACGCGCATAGCCCAGCGCCACGAGCTGGCGGAACACGCTGCGCCAGGTGGCCTCGTCCAGCTCCGCGCCGATGCCGAAGACGCTGAGCTCTGCGTGGTTCCACGCCGCGACGCGGTCGGTCGCCTTGCCGCGCACCACGTCGATGAGATGCATCGCGCCGAAGCGCTGCCCGGCGCGATAAATGCACGAGAGCGCCTTGCGCGCCGCCTCGGTGGCGTCCCAGGTCTCGGGCGGCTCGAGGCAGGTGTCGCAGTTGCCGCAGGGTGCGGCCGCCTCGCCGAAATAGTCGAGCAGGCGCACTCGCCGGCAGCCCGCGGTCTCGCACAGGCCGAGCAGCGCATCGAGCTTGGCGAAGGACACGCGGCGGAATTCCTCGCTGCCCTCGGATTGCTCCATCATGCGCCGCAACTGCACCACGTCGCCCAGGCCATACGCCATCCAGGCATCGGCGGACGCACCGTCACGGCCAGCGCGTCCTGTCTCCTGGTAATAGCCTTCGATGCTCTTCGGCAGGTCGAGGTGGGCGACGAAGCGCACGTCGGGCTTGTCGATGCCCATGCCGAACGCGATGGTGGCGACCATCACGACGCCGTCTTCGCGCTGGAAGCGTTCCTGGTTCGCGGCGCGCGAGGTGGCGTCCATGCCGGCGTGATACGGCGCCGCGGCAATGCCCTGGGCGGCGAGCCAGGCCGCGGTCTCGTCGACTTTCTTGCGCGACAGGCAGTAGACGATGCCCGCCTCTTGCGCGTGCTCTTCCCGGATGAAGCGCAGGAGCTGCGAGCGCGCGTCGAGCTTTTCCACGATGGTGTAGCGGATGTTCGGGCGATCGAAGCTCGAGGTGAACACGCGCGCGCTCTCGAGCGCGAGGCGCCGGATGATCTCGCCGCGCGTCTGCGGATCGGCGGTCGCGGTGAGCGCGATGCGCGGCACCGCCGGAAAGCGCTCATGCAGCACCGAGAGCTGAAGGTATTCGGGGCGGAAGTCGTGGCCCCACTGCGACACGCAATGCGCCTCGTCGATGGCGAAGAGCGCGAGCTTCGAGCGCGCGAGGAGCTCCAGCATGCGCGGCATCATCAGCCGCTCGGGCGCCACGTAGAGCAGATCCAACCTCCCCGCCTCCAGGTCCCTTTCTATGGCTTGGGCTTCGCGTGCCTCGAGCGACGAATTGAGGAAGGCCGCGCGCACGCCGAGCTGACGCAGGGCGGCCACCTGGTCCTGCATCAGCGCGATGAGCGGCGATACCACCAGCGCGGTCCCCTCGCGCAGCAGCGCGGGGAGCTGGTAGCACAGGGACTTGCCGCCGCCGGTGGGCATGAGCACCAGCGCGTCGCCGCCGGCGGCGACGTGGGCGACAATCTCGGCCTGTGCGCCGCGGAAGGCCTCGAAACCAAAGACCTTTTTGAGAACCTCGAGGGCCTGCGTCAACGCTCTAGCCGGTCCCGCATTTCCCCGAGTTGCGCCCCGAGCGAATTCTCGACCTCGGTCAGCCGGGTTTCGAGGTGGGTACGAAGCTCGGTGAAGCGCGACGCCTCCGCCTGGTCCGCGAGCTCCCGCTGCGCCTGCAGCTCCTTGGCATGGCGTCGCGCGTCGAACAGCACCGTGGTCTGCAGGTAGAGGAGATAGCCCAGGAACAGGGCGGTGAGAATCGCGATCAGCCCGAGCATGATCAGCCCGAGCGGCGCCTGCACCTGGGCGAAGCCGAGCGACAGCGTGGTCGGCGCGAGGAACGCGCTCCAGTTGAGCAGCGCGAACAGCGCGATCGCGGCGAGGATGATCAGGAGGGCAACTGAGCGTAGCGGCATAGCAAGCATAATTATCGCAGCCGTCCCACTTTCAAAGGAGACCCCGTGAAATCCCTGGTCGTAGCCCTGATCCTGACGAGCCTCGCTGCTCCCGCCGCCGCGCAGAGCGGCAACAACCTCGAGATCATCCACCACCCGAACTACGACAAGAGCGTGTTCATGCCGTTCTCGCCGGCGATCAAGGTCAAGAGCGGGAAGCTCCTGTGGCTCGCCGGCGGCACCGCGCTACCCGTGTATCACGATCATCCGCACAAGCGCGAGCAGGTGCTCCAGTACCTGAACAACGATCTGGAAGCGCAGATCCGCCGCACGATGGACGGCATCATGGAGACCCTCAAGGCGGCCAACGCCTCGCCCAAGGACGTGGTGCACGTGTTCATCTTCCGCACCCGCCCGCGCACCGGGGACATTGGCCGCGCGAGCGCGGTGGTGAACTCGTACTTCGCGCCCTTCAACCACAAGCCGACCACGACCAACATGGCCGTGCTCGAGCTCGGCGAGCCCGAGCAGCTGGTCGAGATTCAGGTCGTCGCGGTGGTGGACAACTGATCCGCTACTCGATCTGGTGCGCGGTGTCCTGGCCGCCGGGCGGGCAGGCGATGATGTCGCCGGCGCGGATCGGGAAGGTCTCGCTTCCGATGCGCACCTCGCCGCTGCCCTCGACCACGTAGAACATCTCCTCGTTCAGGCGGTGGTTGT
>DASYPG010000642.1:0-8422 GCA_036006885.1 Burkholderiales bacterium
GTCATCAGACTGCTGAAAAGCCGTATTTGCGGCCTCGCATTCCTGAGGCGCCGTCCTCGCGCATGATCGATTTCCGGCCAGCCCGCCGATGAATTCCGGGCGCTTCTCGTTCACTATCGACACGCGATAGTCCGGGTTTGATCTAGGTCAAGCGCCTCGGCTGGCTCGTCGCTACCCTCTGGCGGGAATGATCAGAGAGGGAACCGCCATGGTCAGGAATCGCCTGTGCTTGTACCTATTTGCCTGTGTCGCCGTTCCGGCAATGGCGGCAGATCCTGCCACCATCGACTGGGCGAAAGTCCCCGTCACCACGGTAACGCTGTTCTATCCGGGACAGTCGTCGTACGAGTGGCTGAGAAGCAGCCAGCACGGCGAGGGCAAGGGAGCGAAGGCGGTCAATGCCGGCCGGGCCTGCGTGCAGTGCCATGAAGACGACGAGCGCGGCATGGGAGCGAGCATCGTCAAGGGCGGACCGCTCGAGCCGACGCCGATCCAAGGCAAGAACGGCTCGCTGGAGCTCGTGGTGCAGGCCGCGTACGACGCGAGCAACGTCTACTTCCGCTTCCAGTGGCAGACGCTCAACCCGTTCCCCGGGATCGAGCACCAGTACCTGCGCTTCGACGGCAAGGAATGGAAGGTCTGGGGTTATCCGAAGCTCGACGCGGTCGTGCGAGAGGGCAAGCAGCCCGCGATCTACGAAGATCGCATGACGATCATGATCGACGACGGACGCGTGCCCGGATTCGCCCGCCAGGGCTGCTGGCTCACCTGCCACGATGGCTCGCGCGACATGCAGGGCGCCGCCTCGGCGCAGGACGCGCTCGGCAACCCGCTGCTCGCCGCGCTCAAGAAGAACGACCTGCGCAAGTACCTGCCCGCCAGTCGCACCAACCCGGCCGACTGGCGCAGCGGCAAATCACTCGACGAGATCGCGCGGATCAAGGCCGAGGGCGGATTCGTCGACCTCATCCAGTGGCGCGCGCACCGGTCGCACGGCGTCGGCATGGCCGACGACGGCTACGTCCTCGAGTACCGCTACTCGGATGCCGGCAAGGACATGTTCAGCGGCAACGCCGATCCGAAGAGCCATGCGCCGCGCTTCATGTGGGACGAGAAGAAGGTCGGCTACAAGTCCATCACGGCCGACGCGCTGCGCAAGGGGCCGCACTCCCTCATTCGCGAGCAGAACGCCGTCCCGTTCGACCCGAACGCCGGTTGGAAAGAGGGGGACCTGATCCCGGACTACGTGCTGAGCAGCGAGGACGCGACGGGTTCGGCAGCCGACAACCACGCCATCGCCCAGTGGAAGGAGGGCAAGTGGTCGGTGGTACTGGTTCGACCGCTCAACACCGGCAACCCGGACGACAAGGTGCTGAAGGAAGGCAGCGTCTACAACGTCGGCTTCGCCGTGCACGACGACAACATCACCACGCGCGGGCACCACGTCTCATTCGTCAGGACGCTCGGCATCGGCGCGAAGGGCGATATCCCGGCCGTCAAGCTTCCCTAGCTATAAGGATAGGAAATTCCTTCGCGTCCGTTCCGCGAAATGCGCGCGGTTGCGGCGTGTCCGGGTTCGGTGAGCGGTGCTTCTCGCTATGATCGATCCTGGCCGAGGCTGCGAGCCCAGCGCGCAAGCGGCCTTATGGCAAATACCTGCCGCTGATCCTGATCTTCGCCGGCCTGATCGGCATCTTCGTCGGCCCGGTGGTGCTCGCTGTCACCTACACGCTCCTCGAGCAGTGGGTGCTCGAGGAGCGCCGCCAGGACACTTAGCTACTTCTTCACCTCGCGGCGGAAGCTCGAGCAGACGTCGTCCTGCCCGATCCAGTTCTGCTCGGCCAGGCGGCCGTCGCGGAACGTGAGATTGCGCTCGCAGCGCGCCGGCGGCGTCGCCGAGCCGCCGCCGATCGGCACGCTGGCGCCCACGCCGACGCCGGTGCTGCGCCCTCCGCCGCCGAAGCCGACGCCGCCGATGCCGAAGCCGACCGAGGGCCCGCTGGAGTAGGTCGGCCCGCCTTCCGCAACCCAGGTGTGCACGTCGGATCCGTCGGCGAGCTTGGTACTGCGTATCGGCGGGCCCCACGCACGCACCGCTTCATCGTAGGTCGCGCCGACCCAGCTCTGCTTGGCCTCTTCGGTGGTGGCGCATGCTGCAAGCAGCAGGACGGCTGCGATTGCGATCGTTCTCATCGTCTTGACACTCCCAGAAGGAAATACGCCGCCACGATACAGGCCGCGACGGTCAACGCGATGCAGCAGCCAACGGCGATCGCCGCCGCCGGAACGATGGTCGCGTCCGCCGCCAGCGCTTCGGCCGGCGCGATGCCGGCGAACAGCGAGCCGACGATCAGCAGCCAGCGCGCGCGCTCGCGCCCCGCGGAAACGTCCTTGAACAGCGCGAAAGGATCCAGGTAGAGGAGAAGCTGGCGCCTCAAGGGCAGGCGCGAGCGCGCCTCGCGCGTGAGCAGGTCCTCGACTTCACCCTGGTGCACGAGCCGCATACTGCTTAGTCTGCGGCCCGCGGGTTGCAGTTCCTGCTATCTGAGGGGGGGCCTAATGGCCGAAGCCGCTGACGCGCCTCAACAGGCCGCCACATGGCGGCAGGCGTCTTCGCCGGTGCGAGGGCCGCGAACCAGCCGATTGCCTCGAATCCCTTGAAGGTGTGGGCGACCGGCGGCACGCCCTCGAAGCCGGGAAGGATAGGAAATTCCTTCGCGTCCGTTCCGCGAAATGCGCGCGTTGCGGCGTGTCCGGGTTCGGTGAGCGGTGCTTCTCGCCCGCCCAGACCGAGGCCGCTCCGCCGATCACGCACCGGGCCCGGCGGAGAGGTACCCGGGTCCGAGGGCGCACCGTAGTTGTTCGGCGCAGTGTCACGTCCGGAATCGGAGGTGATAGCGTACGACATGGCCGTTGCCCGAGAGCCGCCGTCACCGCCGGAGAAGCTGGAACGGCGCCCTTACGACGAGATGCGCGGCGAAGACGGCGCCGTGCGTCCGCATTTCCGCGCGCTCGCGGACTGGCTGGCCGACACCCCGGCGGAGCGCGTGGCGGAGAAGCGCCGCGAGGCCGACCTGCTGTTCCACCGCGTCGGCATCACCTTCGCGGTCTATGGCGACGAACAGGGCGCCGAGCGCGTCATTCCCTTCGATACGATCCCGCGCGTCATTCCGCAGAGCGAGTGGAGCGAGCTCGCCCGCGGCCTGCAGCAGCGCGCCACCGCGCTCAATCGCTTCCTGCACGACATCTACCACGCGCAGGAGATCCTCAGGGCCGGCGTGATCCCGGCGGAGCAGGTTCTGACCAATTCGGCCTACGAGGTGGCGATGGTCGGCCTCGACCTGCCGAACCATGTGTACTCGCACATCGCCGGCATCGACCTCGTGCGCCATGACGACGGCAAGTACTACGTGCTGGAAGACAACCTGCGCACGCCTTCCGGCGTGTCCTACATGCTGGAAAACCGCAAGATGATGATGCGACTGTTTCCAGAACGTCTTCGTCCTGCCCAAGGGCGTATATGAGCTCGAGCCGGCGATCGAATACACCTACCGGGGATCGGACGCGCTCGATATCGTCAGCGTATCGGGCACGCCGCAGGTGGCGCGCCTGGACGTCAAGCAGGATCGCCTGGAGACGAGGCTCACTCTGCGTGCCGGTCTGCCGCGCTCATCCCACGTGGAAATCCGCATCCCGTATGTCCTCCTGCGCACCGACCGGTCCACGGCGGATCAGCTCGGACAAACCACTCACGAGACCGGCTTCGGCGACCTGCAGATCGCCTTCACCAAGCAGCTCGCAGAAGAGCGGCCGGCGCGGCCGGGGCTCCTCGCTTCCGTGACCTGGAGAGCGCCCACCGGCGAGTTTCGCCTCGGCGAGCCTTCGGAAGGAAGCGGATTCCACCTCTTGCAGGGCGCGCTCACGCTCGTGAAACGGCAGGATCCGCTGGTATTTTTCGGAACCGCGTCCTACACCTGGGTATTCGAGCGTCGCCACGGCGACTTCGAGGTCGATCCGGGCGATGCGGTCGGGCTGAAGCTGGGCACGGTGCTCGCCGCCAGCCCGCAGACCTCGCTCCGGGGCGGATTCGAGGCCACCCGCAGCGGCCGCACGAAATTCAACGGCGTCGAGCGCCCGGGCTCGGATGCCGCGGTCGCCACGCTGCAATTCGGCCTGGCGACGCTGCTTTCCAGGCGCAGCCTGCTCGACATCCAGCTCAGCGTCGGCCTCACCGCCGATTCCCCGGATTTCGCGCTCGCCGTGTCGGTGCCGTTCCGCTTTCAGTGAGCCGGCAAGTGCCGCGGGCTGTAGTATCTTTTTAGCGCGCCTTTCAAGGATCACAACCATGAATTTCTTCCGAATGGGGGCTGCCGCTCTCGGCATGCTCCTGGCGTTTGCGCAGAGCGCACTTGCCCAAAGCTATCCCTCCAAGCCCATCACGCTGGTGGTTCCCTTCAGCGCCGGAGGCGGCACCGACATCGTGGCGCGGCTGGTCGCCGAAAAATTGAGAGAGCCGCTCAAGGCCAATGTTCTGGTCGAGAACAAGCCGGGCGCTTCTGCGCAGATCGGCAATCGGTACGTCATCGACTCGGCGCCCGATGGCTACACGCTACTCGTGGGAACGACCTCCCTGATCAATGGCCCAGCGCTTTTCCCGAAGCTTCCCTACGACGCCATGAAGCAGCTCAGGCCGGTGATCAGCCTCGCCGACCTGCCGATCTTCCTGTCGATCAGCACCCAGAAGCACAGCGCGAAGACGCTGAAAGAGTTCGTCGAGGTCGCGAAGAAGACGCCCAACATGAACTACGGCTCGGCCGGTCCGGGGACCACGCTGCACATGAGCGCCGAGTGGTTCAAGGCGAACACGGGAGTGCAGGCCGTGCACATTCCGTTCAAAGGCAGCGGTCCGGAAGTGGTGGCGCTCGCGGGAGGGCAGGTTGACTTCGCCATGGAGAACCTTGGCGCGGTGCAGCCGATGGTGCAGGCCGGCCGCGTGCGTCTCCTCGGCGTGGCGTCGCCGGTGCGGCATCCTCACGTGCCCGACGTGCCGACCTTCAGGGAAGCCGGCCTGCCCGACGTGAATCTCGCCACCTGGATCTTCCTCATGGCGCCGACGGCGACGCCCGACGCGGTGGTGGCGCTCCTCAACCGGACCGTCAACGACATCCTGAAGATGCCCGACACGCGGGAGAAGCTGCTGCAGCAGGGCTTCGTGCAGACCGGCGGCAGCGTCGAGGAGATGTCGCAGCGGATGAAGAACGAGGCCGTGCTCTGGGGCACGGTGATCAAGAACGCCGACATCCGGATCGACCAATGACAGAACTCCTTAAGTACGAGAAACAAGGGCAGGTCATCACGATCACGTTGAACAATCCGCCGGTCAACGCGGTGTCGACAAAGGTGCTCAACGCGCTCAACAAGGCCTTCGACGATGCGGAGGAGGATGCCGAGGCGCGCTGCATCATCCTCGCGGGCGCGGGCGAAAAAGCTTTCTGCGCCGGCGGAGACATGCGCGAGGAGAAGGATTTCGGCGATCCCGAGACTGCGCGCGCCTTTCGAACGCTCGGACGCAGCACGCTCAACCGGATCGAGAACGGCAAGCTGCCGGTCATTGCCGCGATCCACGGCTATTGCATCGGCGGCGGCACCGCGCTCGGCTGGGTGTGCGACCTCCGGGTGGCGGCCGAAAACTCGGTGTTTCGCGCCGGTGACGCCTACCTCGGCATCCTGCCGAGCTGGGGCATGGGACTGACGCGCCTGCCGCGCTATGTCGGGCGCAACCGCGCGCTGGACATCCTGCTGATCGGGGAAAACTTCGGCGCCAACGAAGCCTTCGACATGGGCCTGGTCACGCGCGTGGTGCCGCGCGCGAAGCTGATGGACGAATGCAACGCGCTTGCCCGCCGCATCTGCAAGGCGTCGCCGACCGCGATCCGCGCCACCCGGCAGGCCGTCGCGGGCAACCTGCGCAAGAGCTGGGACGACATGGTCCGTTTCGAGATCGAGCTGTGCGACATGATGTTCGCCCATCCGGACGCGCACGAAGGGCCGAAGGCGTTCTCGGAGAAGCGCGAGCCGCGTTTCTCGAACAAGTAGCTTTGGAAAAGCTCCTCAACCCGCGCTCGATCGCCATCGTCGGGGCGTCCGACAAGATCGGCCCGGGGTTCAACGCCTGGAAGGCGCTCGAGCATGTGGGCTACCAGGGCCGCGTCTATTTCGTCAATCCGAACAGGCCGGAGCTTCTCGGGCAGAAGGCCTATCCGTCGCTGCGCGACATCGACGGCGAGATCGACGCCGTGTTCGTCGCGGTCAAGGCCGAGAGCGTGCAGGAGGTGGCGGTGCAGGCGGTCGAAAAGCGCGCCGGCGGCATGGCCATCCTCTCCAGCGGCTTCGGCGACGCGGGCGAAGCCGGCGTCAAGCTCCAGAACGAGCTCGCGGCCTTCGCGGAGAAGCACGGCCTCGCCGTGTGCGGGCCCAATTGCCTCGGCCTGCTAAATTTCTCCGGGCGCTCGGCGCTCTTCGGGACCTCGCTGCCCGATGCGGTGAAGCGCGGCGGAATCGCGGCGATCGTGCAAAGCGGCTCCATCGGCATTGCGCTGCTGAACTCCGGGCGCGGGCTGGGCCTCTCCCACCTCGTGACCTCCGGCAACGAGGCGGTGACGGCGACCGCGGATTATCTCGAGGCCTTCATCGACGACTCCGCGGTGAGCGCGATCATCGTGTTCGCGGAGCAGCTCAGGAAGCCGAAGAAATTCATCGCCATGGCAAGGCGCGCCACCGAGAAAGGCAAGCCGGTGATCGTGCTCAAGAGCGGCCGCTCCGAGCCCGGCCGCGCCGCCGTGATGGCTCATACCGGCGCGGTCGCGGGAAGCGTCGAGGCCTGCGACGCGGCGCTGGCCGCGAGCGGTGTGCTGCAAGTTTTCTCGCTCGACGAGCTGCTCGAAACGGCGGCGCTCGTTTCGCAGCTGCGAACGAAACCACAGGCACGCAAGATCGCTGCCCTGTCCCTGTCGGGCGGCGAGATTGCGCTGGCGCTCGATGCGGCGGAGGAGAACGGCATCGTCTTTGCGCCGCTGGGTGCGGCCGAAGGCCGGATCAAGCCATTGCTGCCCGAGTTCGCGCATCTCTCCAATCCGCTCGACCTCACCTGGGCGGGCCTCTACGATTTCAAGGTCGCCGAAGGCTGCGCCCGTGCCTTGGGCGGTCTCGAGGACGTCGGCACGCTGGTCCTGCTCCAGGATGCCCCCACCGGCCTCGGCGCTCAGCAGGCCGGGCGTTATTCCACGCTGCTCCAGGCGGTCGCCCGCGGCGCGCAAGCCGCGGGCAAGCCGCTGGTCGCCGTCTCCAACCTGTCCGATCCGCCGCACCCCGAGCTCGAGCGCGTGGCGCGCGAATCCGGCGTTCCTTACTTGCGTGGCACCCGCGAGGGATTGGCCGCCATCGCGAGATACGCCCAGTGGGCGACTAGGCCCGCATCTCCTTCAGTTCCAACCTCCTCTCGTGAGAAGGAATCGGCAAAGCCGCGCTTGCAGCCGTTCAAGACCGGCCGGCTGCCCGCGGAGCACGAGGCGCGGAACATCCTGGAAAGCTACGGCATCGCCGGGCCGCAAGAGCGTTTCGTCGCGACCGCGGAAGAGGCTGCACAAGCAGCAGCTACGATCGGTTTTCCCGTGGTGCTGAAAGGCCTCGTGGCTGACATGCTCCACAAGTCGGACGCCGGCCTGGTGAAGCTCAGGCTGACCTCAGCCGATGAAGTGCGCGATGCGGCGCAGAAGATGATTTCCGTTGTGAAAAGCAAATCCGGCGGCAAGCCCGTTCTGGGGCTCCTGGTCCAGAAGATGATGTCGCCGGTCGCCGAAATCCTGGTCGGCGCGCGCGTGGACCCCGACTTCGGCCCCCTGATCGTGGTCGGCGGAGGCGGCATCACCGTCGAGCTCTACCGGGACGTTGCAATAAGAGTCGCGCCGCTCGACGAGTCAGAAGCCCTGGCCGCGCTCGCTTCCACGCGCGTCAGCCGGATCCTCGACGGCTGGCGGGGCGCCCCCGCCGGCGACAAGCTTGCCGCGGCAAAGGGCATCAGCGCGATCTCCCGCTTCATCGCCGACTTCGCAGACGAAGTCGGCGAAGTGGAGATCAATCCATTCGCGGTGCTCGAAGAGGGCAGGGGCTGCCTTGCGCTCGACTGCGTGATCGTTCCCCACTCAGGAGACTAGTCCCGGCCCGTCGTCGTTTCACGACCGGCCCCTACGATGGGCGCGTGCTGCGCGCCTCATTGCGCAACCTGAGCCGCTGGCTGAGCGAGCCCGTGATGGGATTTCTCGCGCTGGCGGCGCTTTGCGTGGCGATCGTGCCGATCCTGTTCCAGCTCCCGCCGCGCATCGAGCGGGCGCTGGACCTCGCCGGGTGGGGGATCGTCGGAGTG
>DASYPG010000643.1:0-1593 GCA_036006885.1 Burkholderiales bacterium
TTGCCGCTCGCCATCTACCGCATCTTCGTCGTGGAGCAGGAATTCGGCTTCAACCGGATGACCTTCGGCCTGTTCCTGTCCGATCTCGCCAAGCAGCTCGCGGTCTCGCTCGCGCTCGGCGTGCCGCTGCTCCTGGCGATCCTCTGGCTGATGGAGAAGATGGGCACCTACTGGTGGGTATACGCGTGGGTGCTGCTGGTCGCGTTTCTCGTCGTCTTCATGATGATCTATCCCGCGCTCATCCTGCCGCTCTTCAACAAGTTCACCCCGGTGACCGAAGGCGAGCTCTCCGCGCGGGTGGCGGCGCTGCTCGCCAAGTGCGGCTTCAAGTACCGGGGCCTGTTCGTGATGGACGGCTCCAAGCGCTCGAGCCACGGCAACGCCTTCTTCGCCGGCTTTGGCGCCGGCAAGCGCATCGTGCTGTTCGACACGCTAATCCAGCGCCTCAGCATCTCCGAAGTCGAGGCGGTGCTCGCCCACGAGCTCGGCCACTACAAGCTGCACCACATCGCCAAGGGAATCGCGCTCAGCGCGTCGCTCAGCCTCGCGGGCTTCTGGATCCTCGGCCAGGTGTTCGACCAGCCGTGGTTCTTTTCGGGCCTAGGCGTCGCCACGCCGAGCATGGGGGCGGCGCTCGCGCTTTTCCTGCTGGCGATCCCCGAGTTCACCTTCTACCTCGATCCCATGATGAGCCGCTATTCACGCAAGCGCGAGTTCGAGGCCGATTCCTACGCCGTGCAATATGCGCAGTCCTCGGACCTCGAGCAGGCGCTGGTCAAGCTCTACAAGGACAACGCCGCCACGCTGACACCCGACCCGGTGCACTCGGCGTTCTACGATTCCCACCCGCCCGCCGCGGCGCGCATCGCCCGCCTCAAGACCACGTAGTGAAGCGAGTCTTCGGCTCCTACAACCAGCAGCTCGTCCATCACGCGAAGAACCTGCTCGAGGCCGCGGGCATCAAGGTGCTGGTGCGCAACCAGTATCTCTCCTCCGCCATGGGCGAGCTGCCGCCGGCCGAATGCGAGGCGCAGATCTGGGTTCTTGAAGATGCGGATCTCGCCCGGGCAGAGGAGATCCTGAGGTGGAAGCCGCCCCCGGGCCCGGACTGGACCTGCGACTGCGGCGAGACACTCGGTGCGCAGTTCAGCCAGTGCTGGCGCTGCGGCGCGCAGCGCCGACCCTGAGCCGCTAGAGCAGCCGAGCGACGGTCACGACGAGGAGCACGAATATCCACAGCACGAGCGCCCGCCAGACCAGGCCCACGGTGCTGTCGAGGAACGGCCCGTCGGCGGGCTCGCCCACGCCGAGCTCGGGGCGAGGCTGCATCCCTTCGACCTCCACTACGGGCATGCCCAGCCGCAGGCCCATCGCGCCGGCGCCCGCGGCAAGCACTACGCCCTCGTTGGGCTCGGCCCAGGAACGCGCCTGCGTGCGCCAGCAGTAGATCGAATCCTCGAAGTCGCCCACCACCGCGAACGAGGCCGCGGTCAGGCGCACCGCCGGCCATTCGATCAGCTCGAACGCGTTCTCGGCGAAGCGGCCGAAGCCGCCGAGCGGCTTCCAGCGCTCGCGCAGGAACGCCGCCAGGCG
>DASYPG010000644.1:0-4963 GCA_036006885.1 Burkholderiales bacterium
CCTGCTGATGAACAGCACCGCGGGCCTGGGGTTCATCTGCAAGCTCGGCGATCTCGTCACCAAGACGCGCCAGGGCAAGGATTTCATGAAGGTGGAGGAAGGCTCGCGCGCCCGGCCGCCCGCCTTGATCAATGCTTCCTACGTGGCGGCGTTGACGTCCGATTCGCGCCTGCTCGTGTTCGCGCTCGAAGAGCTCCCCGAGCGGCCCAACGGCGGCGTCGGCGTCCAGCTGATCGCGGTGCCGGAGGGCGAGAAGCTCGCTTCGGTGCTCACCACCGACGCAAAGTCGCTGGTCGTCTCGGGGATCAGGCGCAAGAACCGCGTGCTGGAGACGATGAACGCGAAGCAGCTCGCCGAGCACATCGGCAAGCGCGCGCAGCGCGGAAAGCTCGCGGATGTGGGATTCCGCACGGATCGGCTCGGCGAATGATGCAAAAATCGGGCTCCGACCCCGATCATTTCTACCCGATCGTTCTACGCGCCCATTCAAGCACGATGCTCAGGCGCGGCGGCAGGAGCCCTTCCGCCTCGTCGTAGCTGATCCAGCGCCACTCGTGGTGCTCGGGTCGTCCGAGCTCGGGCGACACCGGCAGCTCGATCTCGGTCGCGCCGGTCTCGGCGATGAAATAGCGCGCGATCTTGCCGCCGGCATACGCGAGGGTGTCCCTGTGCGCGTCGCCGAACGGAAAGTCGAGGTCGGTGAGTCCGGTTTCCTCGGCGCATTCGCGCCTGGCGGCGTCGAGCTCGGTCTCGCCGGGCTCGATCAATCCTTTCGGGAAGTCCCAGTTCTTGTACGCGCGCAGCACGAGCAGGCGCACGCCGCGCTCGGTGCGCCGGAAGATCACGGCGCCGGCGGCGCGCCGGGGGGTTGAGCTCATGCGTTCCACCTTGCGAAGAAAAGAGCTTATACAAATTTCGCGCCCGTACTGGCCGGTGGGCCTGATCTTCGCAGTGACGCTCGCGGCGCTCACCGTCGGCCCGTCGCTTCCCCAATCGTTCTCGGGACTTCGCACCGCAGGCCCGTACGCCGTGCTCATCACGGCGATGGGGCTCGCCTGGTGGTTCAACCGCGGCCGCGGCTTCGTCATCGCGGCATCGCTCCTCATCGGCTGGACCATGATGCACCAGTTTCCCGGCAAGGCCATCTATACGGCGGCGGTGGTGGTGGTGCCGCTCAACTGCCTGGCCGCGGTGCTCGGCTATGAGCGCGGCGTGCGCTACGGCGCTGGATACCGCTGGCTCGCGATCCTCGCCGCCGAGGTGGTGCTGCTTTTCTGGTTCTCGCGGACTTCGCTCTCCTTCGACCAATGGTGGCTGCGCTCGCCGCCCACGCCGCTCGTCGGGCGGGTCATGTTCGCGGCCGCCCTGGTCGCGGCGCTGTGGCGCGCGTATGCCGAGAGGAAGCCGATGCAGATCGCCCATGCGGGGGCGCTGGTCGCGTTCTTCGTCGCCGCGGAATGGGCCAGCCGGCCGGCGGTATTCGGCGGGTTCATGACCGCGGCCGGCGCGATGCTGCTCGTGGCGCTGCTGCAGGAATCGCATCAGCTCGTGTTCCGCGACGAGCTCACCGGGCTGCTCGGGCGGCGCGCGCTGCAGGAGCGCCTGAGGAGTCTCGGGCCGCGCTATGCGCTCGCCATGGTCGACATCGACTACTTCAAGCAATTCAACGATGCCCACGGCCACGAGGTCGGCGACCAGGTGCTGAAGCTCGTCGCCGGGCGGCTTGCCAAGGTCGCCGGCGGTGGCATCGCCTACCGCTACGGCGGCGAGGAGTTCGCCGTGCTCTTTCCGGACCGCGACGCCTCGCAGGCGCGGCCGCACCTCGAGGCGGTGCGCGGCGCCATCGAGCATTACAAGATGGCGGTGCGCGCCGGCGATCGTCCGAAAGACCCGGACGACACGGTCAACCTGCGGATCAACCGGGCTCCGATCAAGACGCTGTCGGTCACGATCTCCATCGGCGTCGCCGAGCCGGGCGGCGAATTGCGCACGCCGGCCCAGGTCCTCAGGGCCGCCGACGAGGCGCTCTACCGCGCGAAGGAAGCGGGCCGCAACCGTCTAAGCACGTAACGAATTGTCGGCACGATGCTTGCGGTAGACACCGTATGGATAAACTGTTTTGCTCAGGCGCGCTCCTGCTTGTTCTCGCCGGTTGCGGGATGAACGAGCCCACGAACGGTGCCAACGCGGATCCCAATTCGTTCGACGCTGCGACCAAGGCGCGAGTGCGCCTCGAAGGCGTTCCCGGCGGTACGGGTGCGCGCATCTCGCCGGAGGCGAACGGCGGCGCGACGGTAGGAAACGGCAGCACGCATCGCCATTCGGGGCAAGGCTAAGACCCCTCTTCCGGCGTGGTACGGGGCTTGCAGCCCGCGGGCCGCTTTTTTCTGCCTACACTAGCGCGATGCTCGTCGTGCCAGAGGGGGAGTTCGAGATCATCGCGGTGCGCGCGCAGGGCGCCGGCGGCCAGAACGTCAACAAGGTATCGAACGCCGTCCACTTGCGCTTCGACGTGCGCGCCTCATCGCTGCCCGAGGAGGTGAAGGAGCGGCTGCTGCGCTTCGGCGACCAGCGGATCACGCGCACCGGCGTGGTGGTGATCAAGTCGCAGCAGCATCGCAGCCTGGAGTTGAACCGCGCCGAGGCGATCGCGCGCCTGAATGCGCTTGTCGCCGCGGCGGCGCACGTCCCAAAGACGCGCAGGCAGACGCGCCCGACGCGGGCTTCGAAAAGGAAGCGGCTGGATTTGAAGCGGCACCGCGGCCGCATCAAGGCGCTGCGCGGAAAATCGGGCTCGGAATCCGATTCCTGACCGGGTTCTACTCCACGCCGAGAAGCTCGACTTCGAACACCAGCGTGGCATTCGGCGGAATCACGCCGCCTGCGCCTCGCGCGACGTAGCCGAGGTCGGGCGGGATGGTGAGCTTGCGCTGGCCGCCGACCTTCATCCCGGCCACGCCCTGGTCCCAGCCCTTGATCACCTGACCGCGACCGAGCGGAAACGTGAACGGTTCGTTGCGATCGCGCGACGAATCGAACTTCGCACCCTTATTTCCGTTATTGTCCAGCCAGCCCGTGTAATGCACGGTGACGCGCTGCCCGCTGGAGGCGGTATCGCCCTGACCGACGACGAGATCTTCGATGCTTAGTGACGCCATGGGGATCCTTATCGAGTTAACCCCGACATGTTAGACAAGGTCGTTGCCGCCGTAGAGGGGCAAGCCGAGCGCTTGGTGGAGGAGTTCCACCGCCCGGGCGGACCGCGCGGCCACGGCAGTCATTGCGACGTCGACCTCGAGATCGAGGAGCGGCTACGCGAGAGCCTGCAGGCGATCCTGCCGGCGGCGTTCGCCGGCGAGGAAAGCGGCATGAGCCCGGGAGCGAAGCCGGGGTACACCTGGCTCGTTGATCCGCACGACGGCACCTTCGAATTCATGCAGGGGCGCCGCGGCTCCGCGATCTCGGTGGCGCTGCTGCGCGGCGCGCAGCCGGTGCTCGGCGTGGTCTGCAGCCCGATGGCGCCCGATCGCGGCCGCGACACGATCGCCTGGGCCGAGGGTGCGCCCGCGATCCTGCGCAACGGCCGTCCCGTGGCGAACGACCTGTCGCGTCAGGCGGTTGACCCGGACGCCTTCGTCTGGGCGACCGCTTCGGCGACCTTCAGGCCCGTGACCTGGTCGATCGCGGTCGCTCCGGCGCGCTACATCGCGATGCCGAGCATCGCCTACCGCATGGCGCGCATCGCCGCGGGCGACGGCGTCGCCACCGTCTCGCTGCACAGCGTCAACGAGTACGACATCGCCGCCGGCATGGCGCTCATCGCCGCGGCGCACGGCGTGGTGCTCGACGCCGAAGGGCACGAGGTGGTGCTGCAGGGAAACTCGGTCTCGCGGGTGAGCGGCGTCTTCGCCGGCGCGCCGCACGCGGCGCGTCGGCTCGCCAAATTCGACTGGAGCCGGGTCGAGCAGGAGCCGCGCCGGGTGCCGCGCATCACGCTCGGCTTTCCTCGCAAATCGGCGTGGCTCGAGCGGGCGCAGGGCGTCCTGCTCGGCCAGGTGATCGGCGACAGCCTCGGCTCGCAGGTGGAGTTCAAGAGCGCGGCCGAGATCGCGAGGCTCTTCCCGCGCGGCGTGCGCGAGCTCGCGAGCGGCGGGCCCTACCACACCATTGCCGGCCAGCCGACCGACGACAGCGAGATGGCGCTCACCCTCGCGCGCTCGATCCTGCGCCACCACGGCTTCGAGCGCGACCAGGTCCTCGACGCGTACCGCGACTGGATGCAGACGCGCCCGATCGACATCGGCGAGACCACCGAGCGGGGGCTCCTCGGCCTGCACACTAGCGAGAGCGAGTCGAACGGCTCGCTCATGCGCGTATCGCCGATCGGCATCTGGGCGGCGGGCGATCCGGCGCGCGCGGCCGCCGCGGCGCGGCAGGATTCGGCCCTCACTCACCCCAACCCGGTGTGCGTCGAAGCCTGCGCCGGCTTTTGCGCCGCGATCGCCGCCGGCGTGGCGGGCGGCAGTCGCAAGGAAATGGTGAAGGCCGCGGCCGCGCACTGCACCGGCCCGGCGCAGGAGGCGATCCTTCGCAGCGACGCCCCGGACGACTTTTCCAGGGGCCGGGCGCTCATCTCGCTGCAGAACGCGTTCCATTGCCTCGCGAGCAGCGCGAGCCTGGAGGAATCGCTCGTCGCCACCGTCGGCCGCGGCGGCGACACGGACACCAACGCGGCGATTGCGGGCGCGCTCCTCGGCGCGCTGCACGGCCGCGACGCCTTTCCCTCGCGCTGGGTCTACCGGGTGCTTGCCTGCCGCCCGCTCGCCGAAGCCGCCGACCCGCGCCCGCGCCCGATGGTGTACTGGCCCGACGACGTGCTGGAGCTAGCGGAAGCGTTACTAGGTTGAGAATTCGGGGTCAGAGCCCGATCTCGTTTTTGCGTACGCGAAAACAAGATCGGGCT
>DASYPG010000645.1:0-3772 GCA_036006885.1 Burkholderiales bacterium
CGGGCTTCGAGCATTCGGTCGCCAACATGTACCTCCTGCCCCTGGGAATGATGCTGCAGGCCGCGGCCGGCGAGCCGGTGCAGATCTCCGGCTTGTGGCGGAATCTGGTTCCGGTAATCGCCGGAAACATCGTCGGCGGCAGCGTCCTGGTAGCCCTGGTTTATTACGTCATCTACCGGCGCCCCGCGGCGGCGGCAGGGTCCCCGCAGCCTAAGGTTAACGCAGATCAATACGGGCGCGCTCCGCAGGCAAAGAATCATTCATAGGCCTTCGGAGGAAGGGAGCGCAGTCATGACCACGTTGTGGATCGTTCTGATCGGCATCGTCACCACTTACCTCGCCTCCAACTTCTACGCCAGGCGCATCCCGAGCTCGAGGAAAGCGAGTTGAAGCCGAAGCGGCCGCTGCGCGATCAGGTGGACCTCGACTCGATGGACTGGCTGAACTTCCTCGTCGCGCTCAGCGAGCGCTTCAAGGTCGAAATTCCAGAGACCGACTACAAGCGGCTCGGCACGCTCGAGGAGATCGTCGCTTACCTGGCCCGCTAGTCACCGCATGCCAAGGATGCGGCCGATCTCGGCGATGTAGGGCCAGTCCCGGATCGCCTCCCCCTCAACGGTTTCGAGGGCATGCTCGAGCGCCGCGCGAATATCGTGCAATGCTTCCTTCACCCTGCGTCGCTTCGGCCTGGGCGAAACGAGGACATTTCGCAGGGCCTCGACTTCACCCTCGAGGATCTGGAGGTCCGCTGAGCCGGCGGACACTTTCGCCAAGTCCCGCTGGAGCGCCGCGATGAGTGCCTCCGCGGCCTCGAGATCGATGCCTTGAGCTTTCGTCTCATGCTTGTGCACTATGCCTCCCGTGACCGAGGCTTTCGTCGCGTGGCTCTTCCGCGAACCAGGAGGACAGGGACAGTGCAATGGCGCAACACTCCTTCGGCCACGCTGCCCAGAAGAAGACGGCTGAGTCCGCGCCGGCCGTGCGTGCCGACAACCACAAGGTCAGCGCGCGAGCGGACAGCTTCCTGCACGATGACTTCGGCGACGTGCCGGACCAGAGAGCCCATCGTCGGAATCTCGATCAGCTTCGTCTGGGTGGCGATACCGCTCTCGGCTGCCTGGGCCTTGGCCTTGTCCAGAGTCCCTTTGCCAGCCTTGCGCACCGCTTGCCAGAACTCGTCAGGTGTGCGCGGCTGCCCGACGTTCAATCCGATCTCGTCGACGACGTACAGCAGGTGGAGCTTGGCGCGATGCGTTCGCGCGAACTGAACGGCGTGCCGCAGGGCAAGCTCGGAGCATTCGCTGCCGTCCATGGCAACCAGAATCCGCCTATATATAAGTTTCTTCATTGTCATTGCGATGGCGACGGTGGACGAGCGCCGGCATGGCGCCCAACGTTCCGGCGATAGCGGCCGCAAGCAGTCCTTTTTTCATTGCTTTCCTGGTGCACGCACCAGCAACACCGGCACCGGCGAGGTGCGCACGATCTGCTCGGCGTCACTGCCCAGGACGAGTCTTCGAACGCCCCTGCGGCCGTGCGTGCCGATCACGATCAGGTCTGCGCGCGATTTCCTCGCTTGACGAACGATGGGGTCCGCTGCCGGGCCGGTCAACGTCTCCAGGAGCACCGCCGTGCACTTCAGCCCGTGGCGGCGCACCACAGCTTGGGCGTTGCGCAAGATGCCGCGCCCGCCCTTTCGCAGCAGCGGGATCAGATCCGCCATATAGGCGCTGACCTCGGCGCTCGTCATGACGACGTTGTGCTCGTCCACCACGTGCACGAGCTGCAGACTCGCCTTCTGGCCTTTGGCGAGGCGGATCGCCTCGCGCAGGCCGAGGTTGGAGGTGCGGCTTCCGTCCACGGGAACGAGAATGCGCTTGTAGGTCACGTTCGGCTCCTTGCCTCCTAATGGAGGTAACGATAGCTCGCGACAAACTTGGCAAATTGACTTGCGTCAACGGGACTGCGGTCCGCGCGCGGCTAGCGCGCGATGTGCGGATAAAGCCGCGCGCTGATCAGCGCCAGCATGAAGAGCGTGCCCGCGAGCAGCGCGAAGTCGGTCGTCAGCTCCGCTCATGGCGCAGGGGCGCGTCTGCCAGATGGATCGAGATGCCGTTGAAGATGGCGATGAAGAGCACGCTTTGTTTGCGGACCTCCATGACCGCGATGGCGCGACGCCGGTTGATCCACGTCAATATCGCCGGCCGTCCGGTCCCTAGGATAAAACCAAGGACAACCTATGAAAACCGAACGCGGTGCATTCCGCATGCTGCGCCACGAGCAGCTCCTGCAGGAGCTCGTGCACGACAGCTACAAGTCGAAGCACAAGCTTCATGAGTCCTCACGCTGCCCCGATTGCGGCGCGGTGTACCGCGATGGCCGCTGGACCTGGGGTCAGGCACCGGAGCAGGCGCACATCGAGCGCTGCCCGGCCTGTCACCGCATCCACGACCGGTTTCCGGCAGGCTATGTGACGCTGCGCGGAACGTTTTTCGAAGAGCATCGCGACGAGGTCCTGCGCCGCGTGCGCCACTGCGAGGAAACGGAAAAAGCCGAGCACCCCTTACAGCGGATCATGGCAGTCGAGGCTGACGGCGAGGGAACCCTGGTGACAACCACGGACACGCATCTCGCTCGCCGCATCGGCGCCGCGTTGCACGACGCCTATAAGGGCGAGCTCGAGTATCGCTACAACAAGCAGGAGAATCTTCTGCGCGTCGCGTGGAGCCGTTAAGCCGTGAGGGGAATCCAATGAAAGTCCGCGACTTTTGCAGCACGGCTGCGTGCTCGGCGGCGCCACGCGCAGCATGCTCGAGGCGATAACCGTCCCGGTGCTGATGTCGCACTGAGGGCGCGCCGGCGAGCGGCGTCCGCGACCGCTAGCCTGCCGCGTGCCGCTTCACGTCGCCGCGTTGTTCGCGCGCGTAGTCTTCGAGCTGGCGGCGCGCGGCGTCGAAGGCGTCGCGCAGCGCCACGTGGATGTTCTGGTCGTGCTCGCGCGTGGCCTCGATCGCCCCGCCAGCCACCTTGACGCCGACATGCACGCTGAACTGCTTGCCTTGGTGCTGGCGGCGCGAGTCGAGCGTCAGCGCGACGCGGCATCCCGTGATGCGATCGTAGAAATGCTCCAGCTTCTGCGCCTTGTCGCGAATGGCCTTCTGGAGCGCGTCCGAGGGAGCGATGCCGCGCAGCGAAATCTGCAGGGGTGTGTACATGATGTCGGTCTAGGGAGTACTCGCGTGCCGCTGCACGCTCGCGAGATGCCAGTCGCCGCTCGCGAGGTCGCGGCTCAACAGGAACACACGGCCGTCCACCACCCTCACGCGGAAGCGCTGGGTCGAGCCCTCCGCCGCGCGCTCGATGACCCGCAGCACGTGCAGCTGCCGGGAGCCGAGGTACAACGCGCACGGATTGCCGTCTCTGCTGGCGACTTGGATCCTCATAAGTTGATCGTGGACCGAATGGCCGCCGGGGTCTTGATCCGGGTCAAAGAGCCGCGCGCCGGTTGGCCTCAAATGGAGCCATGAACACCCCCAATGTGTTCCTCGCCTACGCTCCGCGAGGGGCCGGGCTGCGCTGCGCCGTGGTCTATCTCGCCTCCGCGCGGGACGCCTACGGCTGGTTCACCGGGCCGCGGCTGGACCTCGCCGTGGCGAGCCGCTACTTCCTGCTGCAGGACTATTACAGCAAAGGGCCCGTGCGCCGCGAGGAGGTGGACCCAGCCGAGCTGCATTCGGGCTGGTTGCTCGCCGAAGCGCGCCGCCACGAGCTC
>DASYPG010000646.1:0-3859 GCA_036006885.1 Burkholderiales bacterium
GTGAGACGATCGATCACCACGTACGGAAACAGGCTGTAGGCGAGCCCGGCGAAGGACAGCACGAAGATCGCCACGGCGCCGAAGAACGGCGCGCTGTCGGATTTCTTCAGCCTGAACCAGACCCAGAGCCAGGCCGCGGCCGTGGCGAGCGGCAGGAGCGACAGGTAGGTGATGCGCGGGAACGTGAACCACTTTTCCCGCACCGTCTCGCTGATGAGCGGCGTGCCGAGGCTGACGAGCGCCACGGCGAGCGCCACCCAGAGAAGCCCCCAGCGCGCCCACGCCACCGCCTTCGCCTGCAGCGGCCCGTCGGTGCGCAGGATGAGCCAGGTCGCGCCGAGCAGCACGTAGCCGCCGCACAGGCTCGCGCCGGTCAGCAGCGCGAAGATCCAAAAAAAAGGCCCGTGCTCGAACCCGGTGATGTAGCGGCCGAGCATCAATCCCTGCGCGAATGCCGCGAGCGTCGAGCCCGCCCAGAAGAGCCAGTTCCAGAGCTCGCGGTGCCAGCCCTCGGCCTTGATGCGCAGCTCGAACGCGACCCCGCGCAGCATCAGCCCGACGAGCATCGCAATGACCGGGATGTAGAGCGCGCCGAGCACTTCGCCGTGCGCGACCGGGAACGCAACGAGGAGCAGCCCCACGCCCAGGACCAGCCAGGTTTGGTTCGCGTCCCAGAACGGGCCGATCGAGGCGACCATGCGGTCCTGCTCCTGGCGCTCGGCCGCAGGCAGGAGCATGCCGACGCCGAGGTCGTAGCCGTCGAGCACCACGTATACGAGGATCGCCACGCCCATGAGGATCGTGAACACCACCGGCAGCCAGTCGCTCATTCCGACCCCTTTCCTGCGATGTGCGTGAGCACGACCACGTACGAGATCAGGAGCACCGTGTAGGTGAGGACGTACGCGGTGAGGCTTGCGCCGGTCTCGCCGCCGCTAATGGTGCCGACCGCATCCTCGGTGTAGAGGATGCCGGTCACGAGCCACGGCTGGCGGCCGATCTCGGTGACCAGCCACCCGGCGAGCGTCGCGACCCAGCCCGAGAACGTGAAGCCGGCAAACGCCCACAGCAGCCAGCGAGGAACTACGGGCCTTCTCCTCAGAACGAGGCTTCCGGTCCACGACAGCAGGAGCATGAGAACGCCCGTTCCCACCATCACGCGGAACGACCAGAAAACCGGCGCCACCGGCGGCGTGTCTTCGAACTCCTCGAGTCCTTTCACCTCGCCGTCCCGGTCGTGCACCAGGATGAGCGACAGCGCCTTCGGCACGGTGATCGCGTAGTCGTTCCTGCGCTCCTCTTCGTTGGGAAAGCCGATCAGCGTGAGGGGCGCGCCGCGCTCGGTTTTCCACAGCGCTTCCATCGCGGCGATCTTGGCCGGCTGGTGCTCGAGCGTGTTCAGGCCGTGCAGGTCGCCGACCACGACCTGGATCGGCACCAGCACGGCAGCGACGTGCACGCCGAAGCGCAGCGTTTTCAGCGCCGACGCATCCTGCGGCGCCCTGAGCAGGCGCCACGCCGACAGCCCCGCGACGACGAACGACGCGGTGATGCCAGAGGCGAGCAGCATGTGGACAAGGCGGTAGGGGAACGAGGGATTGAAGATCACCGCGAGCCAGCTCGCCGCGATGATCTCGCCCTGCGCGAGCTCGTGGCCGGTGGGCGTCTGCATCCACGAGTTGAGCGCGAGGATCCAGAACGCCGACACCGTGGTGCCGAAGGCCACGATCAGGGTCGAGGCAACGTGCACCCAGCCCGGCACGCGGTCCATGCCGAAGAGCATCACGCCGAGGAAGGTGGCCTCGAGAAAGAACGCGGTGAGGATCTCGTAGGCAAGCAGCGGGCCTGCGATGTTGCCGACCGTGTTCATGTACCCCGGCCAGTTGGTGCCGAACTGGAAGCTCATCACAATGCCGGTGACCACGCCCATGGCGAACGTGATTGCGAATACCTTGACCCAGAGCTTGTAGGTCTGCAGCCAGGCCGGGTCGCGGGTGCGCTCGTAGCGCACGCGGAAGAAGACGAGCAGCCAGCCGAGCCCGATGGTGATCGCCGGGAACAGGATGTGGAAGCCGATGTTGAGCCCGAACTGGACCCGGGACAGGATCAGCGCCTCGTCCATCCGATTAATATACTTCGCAATGCACCGCGACGAGAGGGAGACTCAATATGCGGCGCGCGGCTGGTGGGCGGACGATACGCTCACGCGCTGGCTCGCGCGCCATGTGCGTGAGCGTCCGGACGCGCCGGCACTCGCCTTCCAAGACATCCTCTTGTCGTGGGCGGATGTGGAACAAAAGGTCCTCTCCATCGCGGCAGGCTTGCGCGCGCGCGGTGTCGCCCCGGGCGACGTAGTGGCGCTGCAGCTTCCGAACACCCCGGAGTTCGTGTTCAGCTACCTTGCGATCGCGCGGCTGGGCGCGGTGACCTGCACGCTGCACATGCCTTACCGCGGCGCCGAGGTGCAGGCGCTCATGCGCCATAGCCGCGCGCGCCTGGCGATCTGTCTGCCGCAATCGAAGGACATGTTCGACGGCCGCGGCATCGCTTTTAACGAAATCGAACCCTCGCTTCCGTTCCATCCGGAAAACGAGCCGAAGCCGGAAGACCCGTTTCTACTTCTTTATACGTCCGGCACTACCGCGGCGCCGAAGGGCGTCGTGCACCCGTACCGCACGATGCTGGGGAACGGCCGGGTCAGCGCGCCCGAGCACGGGCTCACCGAGAACAGCCGCGTCCTTTGCGCCGCGCCGCTTTCGCATCTGTACGGCCTGTACTCCCTGCATTGCGCCTGGGCAGTCGGCGCGTGCACGGTCCTCCTTCCCGCTTTCAAGCCCGACGACCTTGGTTCAACGGTCCACAGTCTGAAGCCGACGGCGCTGTGGACTGCGCCGGCGCACGTCGCGGCATGCCGGGCCGCGGGCGCGTTCGACAGGTACGACTGGTCCTCGCTCGAGCTCGCCATCGTTTCCGGTTCGATCGCGCCACCGCAGCTGATGAGGGGGGTTGCGGAAAGGGTGCCGCGCTGCGCGGTCACGCAGCTCTGGGGCATGACCGAGCTGCAGGCCGGGCTCTATACGCGCCCGCGCGATCCTTTCGAAATGTCCGCGACGAGCGCGGGACGGCCCAGCCCGGGAACCGAGGTGAGGTTGTCGGAAGAAGGCGAGCTGCAGGTGCGTGGGCCGTCGCTCTTTTCCGGGTATTTGAACGATCCAACGGAAACGCGAAAAGCATTCACGGCGGACGGCTGGTTCCGAACGGGCGATCTCGGCGAGGCGCGCGGGGACTACTTCGCCATCACCGGCCGCAGCAAGGACCTCATCAACCGCGGCGGCGTCAAGATCAACCCGGCCGACGTGGAGATGCTGCTCGATGCGCATCCCAGGGTGCTGCAGTCGGCGCTGGTGCCGATGCCCGACCCGGTGCTCGGCGAGAAAGCTTGCGTTTTCATCAGCTTGAAAGATCCGCGACAGCAAGTCTCTTTGATGGATCTGGTCGACTACCTGCTGGAAAGCGGCATCGCGAAGAACAAGTTCCCGGAGCGCCTGGTGATCGTCACCGAGATGCCGCTCACGCCCACGCGCAAGATCATCAAGTCGCGTCTGCGCATCCCGGACTGATCGGCGTATTCTTGCGGCCGAGGAGGAGCCCCCCTGACGAACGTCGTGCAACGCCTTGTAGTTGTTCTTCTATTTGGAATGCTTGCCGTGCCGTCGCACGCTCAGGCGCCGGCGGCGCTCGCCGGGAAGGTGAGCTCGGCCGAGGAAGGCGCGATGGAAGGCGTGCTGGTCAGCGCGAAAAAGGCCGGTTCGACCATCACCGTCACCGTGGTGAGCGACGCCGAGGGGCGCTACAGCTT
>DASYPG010000647.1:0-2844 GCA_036006885.1 Burkholderiales bacterium
CCGGCGCCGCTCACCCCCGACTTGGCATCGGCGATAAGGTGATCGAGGTCCACCACTCCCGCTTCCACGAGCGGTAGAAGCGCGAGTTGCGTCGCGGTGGGATAGCACCCGGGGTTCGCCACCAGGCGCGCGCCCGCCAGCCGTTCGCGGTTGAGCTCCGGGAGGCCGTACACCGCCTCCGCAACGAGCTCCGGGGCGGCATGCTTGAGCTTGTACCAGCGCTCCCACTCGGCCACGTCCTTGATGCGGAAATCGGCGGAGAGGTCGATCACGCGCGCTCCGCTTTCGAGCAGCGCACGCGCCTCGGCCATTGCGACTCCGCTAGGCGTGGCGAAGAACACGACGTCGCAGCCGCGCAGCGACTCGGCCTTCGGCTCGCTGAAGGCGAGGTCCAGCCGCCGACGCAGGCTCGGGAACATGGTCGAAACCGGGGTGCCGGCCTCCTTGCGCGAGGTGATCGCACGCAACTCGACCTGCGGATGCTGCGCGAGCAACCTCAGCAGCTCCACGCCGGTGTAGCCGGTACCGCCAACGATTCCCGCTCTTACCATGCCGCTCTTACCATGCCGCTCTTACCATGCTGGTGTGGCCCCAAAACAAAAAGCCGCCCGGGGGCGGCTTTTTCAATCGAAATTGGTCCGTCTACCGTTTCGAGTACTGCTTGCGCCGCCGCGCCTTGTGCAGGCCGACCTTCTTTCGCTCCACTTCGCGCGCATCGCGTGTCACCAAGCCGGCCGCGCTTAGCTGACTCTTCAGCCCGGCATCATACTCGATCAACGCGCGGGCGATGCCGTGGCGCACCGCACCCGCCTGGCCGCTCTCGCCTCCGCCGTACACGTTTACCAGGATGTCAAAGCTCGCGCCGCTTTTCGTGAGCTCGAGCGGCTGGCGCACCACCATGCGTCCGGTCTCACGCCCGAAGAATTGATCCACCGGCTTTCCGTTCACCACGAACTCGCCTTTGCCCGGCTTGATGAACACTCTTGCAACGGCGCTCTTGCGCCTGCCCGTACCGTAGTAGTAGTCGCCGACCATTTATCCGATCTCCAGTGCTTTGGGCTGCTGCGCCGAATGCGGGTGGCTGCCGCCGGCGTAGACCTTCAGCTTCTTCAGCATCGCGTAACCCAGCGGCCCCTTGGGAAGCATTCCCTTCACCGCGTGCTGCAGGACGCGCTCGGGCCGGGAGGCGCGAAGCTTGGCGAAATTCGTCACCTTCAGACCGCCCGGATAGCCCGAATGCCGGTAGTAAATCTTGCCCTCGGTTTTCCTGCCTGTGACGCGCACCTTGGCCGCGTTCACGACGACGACGAAGTCGCCGGTGTCGACGTGCGGCGTGTATTCGGGTTTGTGTTTGCCGCGCAGCCGCATCGCAATCTGCGTGGCGAGCTTGCCGAGCACCTTGTCCTGCGCATCGACCACGAACCAGCCGTGCTCGACTTCGCCTGCCTTCGCCGTGTAGGTTTTCATTGCTGCCGATTCGAGAAAAGGTGCGGATTTTACCCAAAAAAATGGCGCCACTCGCGAGAGTTGCGCCGAATCCACCAAAGGAGGAGGGTGGGGGAGACTTACTGCATCCCGAATCGATTATGCGCGTCGTAATGCTGCGTAGCAACGATGGGGTAAACCCATTTCGCTATCTCAACACAGCACTTTGATTTAACTACATAATTTGACAACATCATGGTTTGCAGAAAGAAATAGAACAGCCTCGGATGGTGCTCAGCACAAACCATTGATTCAAGGGAGTCGGCATGGAATGCAGCGTGCGCTGGACCGGCGAAGGGATGAGCTTCGTCGCCGAGACCGGGAGCAACCACATGGTGGCGATGGACGGCGCGCCCGACGGCGGGGGCCGCAACCTCGCGCCGCGCCCGATGGAGATGGTGCTTGTAGGAACCGGCGGCTGCACCGCCTACGACGTGGTCGTGATCCTGAAGAAAAGCGGCCAGGAGGTGACCGGGTGCGAGGTCAAGCTCACTTCGGAGCGCGCCGAGACCGACCCGAAGGTCTTCACCCGCATCCACATGCATTTCCTGGTGCGCGGCCGCGCGCTCAAGAGGAATCTGGTCGAGCACGCGATTCGGCTGTCGCACGAGAAGTATTGCTCTGCCTCGATCATGCTCGGCAAGACCGCGCAGATCACCAAGGACTTCGAGATCCTGGAAGGCTAGATACGATACGAAACACGCGTCATTACGGTTGAGGCAAGACGCATAGCTAGCTTCACCGGCCGCGGCAACTCGGCTGCTCCCAGGCGCACGGCAGTATCGCGATGACGCGCCTCGTCGGCCCGCATCGCCTCAACGAGGGTGCGGGTCCGGGCATCCTCTCGAGGAAGGCGCTCGAGGTGCCCTGAAAGGTGCTCTTCGACCTGGCGCTCGGTTTCGGCGAGAAATCCGAGGTTCCACCGATCCCCGAGCACTCCCGCAACGGCACCCATAGCGAGGGCGCCGGCGTACCAAAAAGGATTGAGCAGGCTGGTGCGGCCTCCGAGCTCGCGCACCCTTTGCGCGCTCCACGCTAGATGGTCCTCCTCCTCCCGCGCTGCGCGCTCGAGCGCCTGGCGCGCATGCGCGTCTCTGGCGGTCAGCGCCTGCCCCTGGTAGAGCGCCTGCGCACACACTTCGCCCACGTGGTTCACGCGCATCAGCGCCGCCGCATGGCGCCGGTCGTGTTCGTCCAGCTCCGCCTCCGGCAGCGCTTCGGCGGGAGAGACCCGGCTCGCCTCGGCGACGTTGCCGACGGTACGCAGCGCACGGTCGAACTCGGCGATCAGGCGGTCGAGACCGATCATCGGGTAACAGTAGCACTTTAGAACCGCCGATCCTGCCGGCAAAAAAAACG
>DASYPG010000648.1:0-2245 GCA_036006885.1 Burkholderiales bacterium
GTGAGCTCGGGCTTCGGCCTGCGCGTGCATCCCATCGCCAAGGCCTGGCGCGCGCATCAGGGCATCGACTACGCGGCACCGACCGGCACGCGTGTGCGCGCGGTGGGCGGCGCGGTGGTCGAGCACGCGGGACCGCGCGGCGGTTACGGCAACACTGTTATCCTGCGTCATCCTGGGCAGTACAGTACGGTGTACGCGCACCTCAGCCGCATCGCGGTGAAGCGCGGCGCGCGCGTGGAGCAGAACGACACCATCGGCTTCGTCGGCCAGACCGGCTGGGCGACCGGGCCGCATCTGCACTACGAGTTCCGGGTCAACGGGCAATCGCGCAACCCGATGTCCATCGCCATGCCGGCGGCGTCCCCGGTCCCGGCCGCCGAGCTTGCCGCCTTCCACGCCCAAGCCGCGCCGCTCATCGCTCGCCTCGAGCTTCTCGCGAACAGCAACCTGGCGCTGCTGGAATAGAAAAGAAAAAGGGGCCCTACGGCCCCTTTTCCCGGCAAGCTGTTTCTAGACGGAGAAAGACGACCCGCAGCCGCAGGTGCTCTGCGCGTTGGGGTTCTTGATGACGAACTGGGCGCCTTCGAGCCCTTCCTGGTAGTCGATCTCGGCGCCGGTGAGGTATTGGTAGCTCATCGGGTCGATGAGCAGGGTGACGCCGTTCTTCTGCATCGCCGCGTCATCTTCGTTCTGGACTTCGTCGAACGTGAAGCCGTACTGGAAACCCGAGCAGCCGCCGCCGGTAACGAATACCCGCAGCTTGAGCTCGGGATTGCCTTCCTCGTCGATGAGCTGCTTCACCTTGTTGGCCGCGTTGTCGCTGAAGGACAGCGGGGCGGGCATCTCGGCTACTGCGTCCATGACATTCTCCGTAACGTTAATTCCGCGGCGTTATTCCGCAGCACTATTCCTGGTTCGCCGCCGCGAGCTTGAGCTCGACGCCCTTCACCTCGGCGGGATGATGCACCAGACGCCCTTCAACCACGGCGCCCGGATGGATTTCGATGGTCTTGTAGTGCACATCGCCTTTGACCTTGGATCCAGCCTGTAGTTCTAGCGTCTCGGTCGCGTGCACCGGCCCGTGGATGGTGCCGTTCACGACGATATGCGCGGCCAGCACTTCGCCGTCGATGCGCGCGTCGGCCGACACCGCCAGGGTGGCAGGCTGGTCGGCAACCGCGCTGACGTTGCCGCGGATCATGCCGTCGACGCGCAATCCGCCGCTGAAGATCACGTTGCCCTCGATGCGCGTCGTCGTGCCGATCAGGCTGTCGATCCGGTTCTGTGGTTTGCTCGATTTGCCGAACATGTCATGCTCCCTTCTGCCCTACGGCCACCGAGTGCGTCGCGCGCGGCTGGCTCGAGCCAGTCTCGTATACACGCACCTGCACGCTCTCCACCTTCGCCTTCGGATTCACCCGGAAAGTCCCTTGAACCCGACGGAAGTACTTGAAAGCCAGGCGGAACGCGGCCACATCGGCCTGCTCCGGGAAGCTCATCATAACATTGCGCCCCTCTTCCTGCAGGCTGACGACGAGCTCCAGCCGGCCATTGAACTCACGCTCGCGCCGCGCGCTCGGCGTGACGAGCATCAGCCGGTAGCGGTATTCGCCCGGCAATACGTCCGCGACCACCTGGAAGCTGTAGATCGCGAGCGCATTGCCGGTGCGCGCCTCCGAGGTGAGCATGCTCTCGAATGTGCCCAATTCCTCACGCAGGCGTGCATTGTCCTGCTCGAGCGTGCGGATTTGCTGGGCGAGCTTCTGCTGCGCGGTGCGCTCGATGGAGAACCGGCTGTCCGCGGCATTGGCCACGGCGCGCAACCGCTCGAGCTCCGAGCGTGCGGTGTCGAGCTCGCGGCTGACCCGGCTGAGCTCCTCCTGCACCTCGCTGCGGTCAAAGCCGGCGAAGCGCCTGCCGGCGTCGTAGATCCAGGCGGCCGACGCGGCCGAAATGCCAAGCACCAGCGCGATGCCGAGCCAGCGCCAATACCAGGGGAGCGTACTGTGAATTTCTACACGCGACGCGGCGATGCCGAAGCGGCGTCGCAGCGTTTTGGTCAAGCGCTTCAAGGCACCACCGGAATCTGCGTCAGGCCCGCCGTCTCCGCGAGACCGAACATCAGGTTCATGTTCTGCACCGCCTGGCCGGACGCGCCCTTCACCAGGTTGTCGATGACCGAGAGTACGACCAGCGTGTCCGAGCCTTTGGCGCTCTGCGGCGGCCGGTGCACGGCGAGCCGGCA
>DASYPG010000649.1:0-2768 GCA_036006885.1 Burkholderiales bacterium
CGCCCGCGATCCATCCCGACACCACCGCCGGGCCGCGCAGGTAGGCAAGCATCCAGCCGAAGGCGGAGGCGGCGGCGATGGTGATGAGCGGGATCGAGTAGAGCAATCCCGTGTGCGCCAGGTCGCGCGGCAGCTGCCGCAGGTAGCCGAGGTTCAGCAGCGGGATGACCACGATCAGGATGTAGACCACCGCCACGACGCCGGCCTCAGTGGGCGTGAAGAACCCGCTGAGGATGCCGCCCATGATGATCACCGGGATCACCATCGGCAGCGCCGCCGCCTTCGCCGCGGTGGAGAATTCAGGGAACGTGGCGCGACGCTTGCGCACGCCGACCGGGCCGAAGAAATGGCTGTAGATCATGAGGCCGATGCCGACCAGGACCCCCGGCACCACTCCGCCCAGGAAGAGGCCCCCGATGGAGACGTTGCCGGTCGCGCCGTAGACGATCGCCATGATGCTCGGCGGAATCAGGTTCGCCATCGTCGAGGCTGAGGCGATGAGCGCGGCGATGAACGCCGTGTCGTAGCCCTCGCGCTTCAACTCCGGTCCGAGCGTGCGCGAGAGCACCGCGACGTCGGCCGCCGAGGACCCTGAGATGCCGGCGAAGAACATGCTGAAGAGCGTCACCACCTGGGCGAGCCCGCCGCGCAGGTGGCCGATCAGCGCCTGCGAGAGCGAGATCATGCGCGCCGTGACGTTGGCCGCCGTCATCAGCTCGCCGACCAGCAGGAAGAAGGGCACCGCGAGCAGGGCCTCGACGTCGATGCCGTTGAAGAGCTGCGTCATCATCGAGGCGAGCCGCACCGGCGTGAAAGCCGCTACCGCCAGCACCCCGGCGATCAGCGCGAAGGCGACCGGCACACCGAGGTAGCCCAGGAACAGGAAGATGAACGCCATCAGGAAAATGAGCAGGCCGGCGCTCGTCACGCCGGCTCGCCGAATCCGTTGCGCCAGCCGTTCACCAACTGCTCGACGGTGAAGAGCGCGACCAGCGCGCCGCAGAACGGAATCGCGGCGTAGAGGCTCGCGAGCGGCGTCATCGACGGCATGCGCAGGCTGCGGAAGCCGTCGAGGAAGTTGAGGTAGCCGAAGTAGATCATGCAGAGGGCGACCGTGAGCACGACCAGGCGGTTGAACGTCTCGAAGGCGAGGCGCCGCCAGCCGGTCATCGACTCGGCGAGCGCCGCGAGGTACAGGTGGTCATTGCGCCGCGTCGCGGCGGCCGTGCCGATGAACACGCCGTAGATGAAGAAGGTCATCGTGACCTCCTGCAGCCACAGCCACGGACGGCCCGCCATGCGCGTGACGATGTCGCAGACCACGGTGACGGTGAAGCCGGTGATCGCGACCCCGCACAGCACCATCAGCGCGCGCTCGACCGCGTCGAGCGCGCGCCATTTCAGGTGGCGCTGCGACTGCAGTACGAGTGAAATGGCTACTTCACGCTGCGGACGAGGGCCAGGATCTTGACGGCGTTCGGCCCGAGCTCCTTGGCGAGCTTGTCCTGGATCGGCTTGCTCACCGACTCGAAGCCCGACTTGTCGACCCCGGTGACGATCTTCACGCCCATCTTCTCGAGCTTGGCGCGCGACTCCTTCTCCATCTCGAAGGCCTTGGCCGGCTGCACCTTGTTCATCTCGTCGGCGGCCGTCTGCACCCATTTCTTCTGCTCTGCGTTCAGGCTCGACCAGACCTTGTCGCTCACGAAGAGCACGGAGTTGTTGGCCTCGTGCTCCGTCACCGACATGACCGGCGCCACCTCGTAATGCTTGTTGAGCATGTACACGGTGTAGCCGTTCTCGGCGCATTCGACGACGCCGGTCTGCAGCGACGTGTAGACCTCGCCGAATGGCATGTGCACGATCTGCGCGCCGTAGGCCGGGAAGAGCGTGTCCTCGGTCACCGTCGCCTGCACCCGGACCTTCACGTTCTTGATGTCGGCGAGCTTCTTGATCTCCTTCTTGCAGTACAGGTTGCGCAGGCCCTGGCTGCCGAGCGTCAGCATGTGCGCGCCCTTCACCTTCGCCGCGTACATCTCGCGCATCGCCGCGATCACCTTCGGATCGGTCAGCACCTTCACCGCGTGCTCGGGGCCGAGGAAGATGAAGTGCAGCGAAAACACGCCCGATTCGGGCTGGATGGTCGACGAGTTGGCGGTCGACACCAGCACGAAGTCGATGTCGCCGGTCTGCACCTTCTGCAGGGTCTGCGCCTCGGTGCCGAGCTGCGCGCCCGGGTACTGGTTCGTGCCAAGCGTCCCCTTGCTCAGCTCCTGCAGCTTCTTGCCGAAAAAGTCCGCGCCGTAGCCGTACGCGCTCGTGCGCGGCTGGTCATAGGCGAATGAAAACTCGCGCTTCTGCGCGAACGCCGTGGACGACACGGCGAGCGCAGCCGCGAGAGCGATGCAGTTCAAGTGCTTCATGGTTGCCCCTCCTCTTGGGGCTGCCAGTAAACTCGAAACGCCGCCGCAGTGTCAATCTACGTGTTCGACTGGAGAATCGGCCATGCGAGGACTGAAAGGCAAGACCGCCATCGTGACCGGCGGCGCCGCAGGCATCGGCGCCGCGATCGCGCAGCGCTTCAGGGACGAGGGCACGCGGGTCGAGGTCTTCGACCTCAACGCGAGCCCGGCGCTCGACATCACCGACTACGCGGCCGTGCAGAGCGCCGTCGCGCGCGTCGGCCCGGTCGACATCCTGGTGAACAACGCCGGCTGGGACATGTTCAAGCCGTTCCTGAAGACCGATCCTGCGTTCTGGCAGAAGAT
>DASYPG010000650.1:0-1960 GCA_036006885.1 Burkholderiales bacterium
GGCGCTCCGGCTGCCGCGCCGCTCGTCCTTCCGGTGAAAAGGCCGGTCCATGCTCTGGGTCGCACTGCGTTTCCCGCTCCTGCCGCAAGCCACGCTGGAGGCGATCGGCGCCTGGGCGTGCCAGTTCACGCCTAAGGTTTCGCTCGAGCCGCCGCAGGCGCTGCTGCTCGAAGTCGAGGGCAGCCTGCGCCTGTTCGGGGGGTTGCCTTTTCTCAAGCAGAAATTGCAATCCGGGCTCGAGGAAATGGGCTTCAACGCAGCGCTCGCCACCGCGGCGACGGCGCGCGCGGCGCTCTGGCTCTCATGCGCCGGCTGCGAGCGCATCGACGACGTCGCTCTCGAAGTGATAGGTCGCGATGAGACACAAGAATTCCTGCGCAGCATCGGCATGCATACCGTAGGGGATCTTTCGAGTCTACCGCGAGAGGGGCTCGCGCAGCGCTGCGGCCGGCGGCTCCTCGACGAGATCGACTACGCGCGCGGCACGCTGCCCGAGCCGCGCGCGTTCTTCGAACCGCCGCCGCGCTTCAACGCGCGGCTCGAGCTGCCGGCGCCGGTCGTCCATGCCGAAGGGCTCGCCTTCGCGGCGCGGCGGCTCCTGGTGCAGCTCGAAGGCCTGCTTGCCGCGCGCCAGGCGGGCGTCCGGCGGTTCACCCTGATCCTCCTGGACGAGGAAGCCGAGACCCGAGTCGACGTCGGTCTCGCGTCGCCGGCGCGCGACGCCGAACGCTTCACGCGCCTCCTGCAGGAGAAATTTTCTTCGCTTCAGATCGCGAGGCCGGTCGAGGCGATCCGCATCGAAGCCGCGGACTTCGTTGCGCTCGATGCATTCACGGCCGGGATGTTCGGCGACGCGGCCGCCGAGGCCGAAGACTGGGCGCGCCTCGCGGAGCGCCTGCGCGCGCGCCTGGGGCACGACGCCGTGTGCGGCCTCGCCACGCACCCCGATCATCGCCCCGAGCACGCGTGGCGGCGCGTCGAGCCGGGCGAATGGGATCCGCACGAATACCGCCAGCCGGGGCCTCGGCCTTTATGGTTGTTGGAACCAAGAAAAATAAAAGAAGGCGAATTCGTCACGCTGGCCGGCCCTGAACGGATCGAGTCGGGCTGGTGGGACGGCGACGAGGCGAGCCGCGATTACTTCGTCGCGCGCCTGCCCGACGGGGCACTCGGCTGGATCTACCGCGAAGGCGACCTCAGTTCAGCCCACTGGTTCCTGCATGGCCTGTTTGCCTGAATACGCAGAGCTGCACTGCCTTTCCAGCTTCAGCTTCCTGCGGGGCGCTTCCCACCCGGAAGAGCTCGTGGAGCGCGCCGCCGCGCTCGGCTATCGCGCGCTCGCGATCACCGACGAATGCTCGCTCGCCGGCGCGGTGCGCGCGCATCAGGCGGCGAAGGAGCACGGCCTCGAGCTGATCCTCGGTACGGAGATCGTTTTCGAAAAAACCAGGCTCATCCTCCTCGCGACGGACAGAAAGGCATACGGCGCGATCTCCTCGCTCATCACGCTCGGTCGGCGCCGCAGCAAGAAAGGGAAGTATTCGCTCGCGCGCGGCGACCTGGAGACGCTCGCCGGCAGCGGCACGCTCGTGCTCTGGATTCCCGGAGAAGACCTCGCCATCGCCGACTGGCTTGCCGCTTTCTTCAATCGGCATGCCTGGATCGCCGCCGAGCTGCACTGCGGGCCGAACGACCACGCGAAGTTGCATCATCTCAGAGAGCTGTCGAAATCTTCCGGCTTACCTTTGACGGCTGCCGGGGATGTGCACATGCACCTGCGCTCGCGCCGGCGCCTGCAGGATGTGCTCACCGCGGTGCGCCTCGGCAAGCCGGTGGCGCAGTGCGGCCAGGCGCTTTTTCCGAACGGCGAGCGCCACCTGCGCCTGCGCATGCGCCTCGCCCGGCTTTACCCGCCCGAGCTCCTGGCGGAGACGGTGGCGATCGCCGCTCGCTGCAATTT
>DASYPG010000651.1:0-22281 GCA_036006885.1 Burkholderiales bacterium
GGCTGCAGCGGTTCGTGGCTGCAGACGAGCTTGTCGTCGATCATTCCCCGATCGCGCACCGTGATTGCGCCCCAGGCTTTCACCCGGATTCGCGTGCCGAGCGGCAGGGGCGGCCCCAGCACCAGCGCGTCGAGCAGATCCCCCTCGAGGCCGATGTATTGCGGGACCGACCCGTAGTTGTAGGGACAGGGCAGCGGCGAGACGAAGTCCACCCTGCCGGTCGATCCGCGCTTGAGGAAGCTGCCGCGCGGAACCTCGATGACCACGTCGAGTTCGGGCACCATGGTGCGTTGTTATCCTACGCTTCATGAAATCGCAACTGCGCGGCGCAGACCTTTTGGCACGCTCGCTCGCCGCGGCGGGCGCACGCCATCTCTTCACGCTTTCCGGCAACCACGTCATGCCGGTGTTCGACGCGGCGCTCGACGCGCAGCTTTCGATCGTGCACGTTCGCCACGAGGCGGCCGCCGTGCACATGGCCGACGCGTGGGGGCGACTCACCGGCGAGCCCGGCATCGCGCTCGTCACCGGCGGTCCCGGCCATGCCAACGCCGTCGGCGCGCTCTATACGGCGCTCGCGTCCGAGTCGCCGCTCGTTCTGATCTCGGGGCATGCGCCGCTCGCCGAGCTCGGCAAGGGAGCGTTCCAGGAAATGAATCAGGCGGCCATGGCCGCTCCGGTGGCGAAGGCCTCGTGGACCGTGCAATCGGTCGACACGCTTGCGGCCGATCTCGTGAAGGCCTGGCGCGAGGCGATATCGGGCGCGCCGGGTCCGGTGCACCTCAGCATCCCGAACGACGTGCTCGATGCGGTTGTCGATGCCCGGATACCGACGGCCGCGCACTTCGCTGTCTCCGAGGAAAAAGCCGATGAAGCGTATTCGCTCGGCGCGGCGCAACGGCCGCTGATCATCGCCGGTCCGGCCGCGATGCGAAAGGGCACAAGTTCGCTCGAGGAAGCGACCGGAATCCCGGTCATCGGCATGGAGAGCCCGCGCGGCGTGAACGACCCGAGCCTCGGTCGCCTCGCCGGGGTCTTGGTGCGGGCGGATCTCGTGCTGCTCCTTGGCAAGCGCGTCGATTTCACGCTGAAGTTCGGCAAAGCATTCGCGCCTGGGTCGCGCGTTCTTCAAGTACAGTCGGTGCGGGGAGTTGCTTTCAAGAACGAGGGATGGCTCGAGGAGGTCCGCGCCGCTCTTCGCTATCGGCCGCCGGAATGGCACGCCGTTCAATCGAAGCCGGAAGGACCGATCCATCCGGTCACACTTTGCCGGGAGGTTCAGCCGCTGCTCGACAAACCCGATGCGGTCCTGGTGTGCGACGGCGGCGAGTTCGGGCAATGGGCGCAGGCCTGTCTCAGCGCGCCGCGCCGGATCATCAACGGCCCCGCCGGTTCGATCGGCTCGGCACTGCCGTTCGCAGCCGCGGCGAAGCTTGCGCATCCTTCCGCGACGGTCGTAGCCATGCTGGGCGACGGCACACTCGGCTTTCATCTCTCCGAGATCGACACCGCCGTGCGCTACGGGCTCGACTACGTCGCAGTCATCGGCAACGACGCCACCTGGAACGCCGAATACCAGATCCAGCTCCGCGCCTACGGCAAGGAGCGCGCACAGGGCTGCGAGCTCCTGCCCACTCGCTATGGCGCGGTGGCGCAAGCGCTGGGCGCGCACGGCGAAGATGTTGTCCGGCCGGGAGAATTTCAGGGCGCGCTTCAGCGCGCGGTTGCTTCGGGCAAGCCGGCGTGCGTTAACGTGATGATCGAACGGCTGGCGGCGCCGAAATACTGAGCTACTGGCGGATACCCAGCATCCCGACCAGCCGGTTGTAGAGCTCGAATTGCTCGCGCACGAAGCGCTCGGTCTCGGCGGGAGAGCGGATGGCGGCGATGCCGCCGAGGCGCGCGTTGCCCTGCTGCCAGTCGGGATCGCGCGCGAGCTGCTGGAACACCGCGGCCCAGCGCTCGACGATCTCGCGCGGCAGGCCCGGCGGTCCCATCAGCGCGGTCCAGCCGACGATGGCATTCATCCCGGGAAAGCCGGCTTCGGCGGCGCTTGGCACGTCGGGGATCGCGGCGAGCCGCGCCGGCGTGACGAACAGGCCGCGCAGCGCGCCGGCCCTGACCTGCGGGATCACGGTGGGCGCGTTGTTGCACGCGAAGTTCACCTGAGCGGCGAGCACCGCGGTGGTCACCTCGCCGCCGCCCTTGAAGTGGATTCCGACGGCGTGGTCCTTGGTGAGGCCGGCGAGGGTCATGAAGTACTGCGACGCCATGTTCTGGCTGGTGCCGATGCCCGCGGTAGCGAAGTTGAGCTTGCCTGGATTGGCGCGGATCGCGTTCACCAGCTCTGCCGCCGAGCGGATCGGCGCGTCGCCTCTGACGAAGCAAATGTACGGATTGAGCTCGATGAGCGAAAGCATCGTGAACTCGTTCCACTTGTACTGCAGCTTAGACTCGAGCGCGGGGAGGATGGCGTGCGTGGCGATGCGCGCAACGAGCAGCGTGTAGCCGTCGGGCGCCGCGTGCTTCACCCACATGGTGCCGATCGCGCCCGACGCGCCGGCGCGGTTGACCGGGACGATCGGCTGGCCGTTGAGGTACTTCGAAGCGTGCAGCGCCACGTTGCGGCCCGAAAGGTCCGAGTCGCCGCCGGCTGCGAAAGGGATGATGAAAGTGATCGGCTTCGACGGGTAGCCCTGCGCGCCGGCAGCCGCGCTCGCGAGGATGAGCGCGGCTGAGACGAGTGCTTTCAAGATATCCTCACTGCATGCATTATGAACCGGCTGCCGGACCCGGTGTGTGGTCCGGGCGCGAGCTCGCTCGCAACGGCGACTGGATCCGGCCTTTCGCGGCGCGCGAGCTCGACGAGATCGACGCTGCGGTCCAGGCTTTCAGGAAAAGTGGACAGCCGCTTGAAAGCCTGGATGCGGCGAGCTTTCCGCTGCCGCGCCTCGCTCCCGTCCTCCGACAAATCCAGGGTGAATTGCTCGAGGGGCGCGGCTTCGTGTTGCTGCGCGGGCTGCCGGTCGAGCGGATGGCGCGCGAGGAGCAGGCCATCGCGTATCTCGGTCTCGGTTCATGGCTCGGCCGGTTCCGCTCGCAGAACGCCAAGGGCCATCTCCTGGGCCATGTGAAGGATCTCGGGCTCGACATCCGCGATCCGAACGTGCGCTACTACCAGACCAGCCGCAAGCTCGAGTACCACACCGACTCGGTCGACGTCGTGGGACTCCTGTGCCTCAAGGCGGCGAAGGCGGGCGGCGAGAGCTTTCTCGCGAGCTCCATGACCGTCTACAACGAGATCTTGAAGAGGAATCCCGGTTTGCTGCCAGCGTTGTTCGAACCGTTTCCGACCGACCGGCGTGGCGAGGTGCCCGAGGGCATGAAGCCCTGGTTCGACATCCCGATCTTCCACCGCCATGCCGGGAAGCTTTCGTGCATCTACGTGCGCCAGTACATCGAGTCGGCGCAAAAGCACTTTCCGGAGGCCCGGCGCCTGAGCGCCGAGCAGCGCGCGGCGATGGACCTCGTCGACGAGATTTGCAACGACCCGGCGATCTATCTCTCGATGGACTTCCGCCCGGGCGACATCCAGTTCCTGCACAACCACCAGATCCTGCATTCGCGCGGCGACTTCGAGAACTGGCCCGAGCCCGAGCGCCATCGCCACCTGCTGCGCCTCTGGCTCGCCCCGTGCGAGGCGCGGCCGCTACCCGAGGTCTTCGCGCCGCGCTACGGCGGCGTGCTTGCAGGCGAGCGCGGCGGCATCGTGGTGAAGGGAACGCGCCTCACGGTTCCGCTCGAGGCCGAATAGATAATTCGGGCTCCGACCCCGAATTATTTCCGGTTCTTCAGCGCCTCGGGGTTGAGCGCCCGTTCGTAGTTGCCGTCGAGGTAGGCGTCGACGATCGCGACCATGCCCTCGGCCATCGTGCGATAGGTCGAGTCCGCCGGCCAGCCGAGGTGCGAGGTGATCACCACGTTGTCGAGGCGCCGCAGCGGCGAGCCGCGATCAAGAGGTTCCTCAACAAACACATCCAAGCCCGCGGCAGCGATCGCCCCGTCTTCGAGGATCCGTGTGAGCGCTTTCTCCTCGACAATCGCGCCGCGCGCGGTGTTGATGAGCACGGCGTGCGGACGCATTAGACGGAGCCTGCGCTCGTCCAGCAGGCCGCGGCTCTCATCGGAGAGCCTCAGGTGCACGGTGACGACGTCGGCGGCCTGGAGGAGGGCATCGAGCTCCATGAACGTCGCTTCTGACCGGGCCGCGCGTTCAGGCGTGAGCGTCGGACCCCAGGCCAGGATTTCCATGCCGAACGCCCGCGCGATCGCCGCCACCTCGCGGCCGATGCGACCGAGGCCGACGATGCCGAGCTTCTTGCCGGCTAAAGTGCGGCCGGCGAAGGACGGCCATTCGCCGCGCCGCATTGCCTGGTCGGTCTGCGGGATGCGCCGCATCACCGCGAGCATCAGGCCGAAGGTGAGCTCGATCGTCGAGTGCGCCAGCGCACCCATCGCCTCGACATCCGACGTAGCCATGCCGATCAGCACGCCCGCGCGCGTCGCGGCCGCGACATCGACGTGGTAGGCGTGGTTGCCGGTCTGGGCGATCAGCTCCAGTGACGGCAGCCGCTCGAAGAAAGCCGCGTCCAGGCGCGTGCGCTCGCGCAGCGCAATGAGAATCGGGTATTCGCGCAGGCGATCGAGCGAGGCGAGCTTCTCGGTGAAGACGTCCACCGGCACGCGGCGGCGCAGGCGCGCGATCGACGGGTCGTCCTCGAAGACGCGATGGTAGTCGTCAAGGACCGCCACTCTCATGGGCGGCCTATTGTCTCATCCAGCGATGAGGCGGGTCCCGGTCTCGCCGCGCAGCGCGCGCGAGAGATTGGGCGGGTTCGTGATGAGGCCCAGGCGCCCGCCGCCGCCGACGAAGTCGACCAGCGCGGCGATCTTAGGCCCCATGCTGCCGGGGTCGAACTGGTCGTCGGCCTGGTGCCTGCGCGCCTCGGCAAGGGTCATGCGGTCGAGCCAGCGCTGGGTGGGCTTGTTGAAGTCGAGCGCCACCTTCTCGACGCCGGTCGGCAGCACCAGGATGTCGGCGTCCATGCTGCGCGCGAGCAGGCTCGAGGCGAGATCCTTGTCGATCACCGCCTCGACGCCGCGCAGCTCGCCGTTCTCGTCCTCGATCACCGGGATGCCGCCGCCGCCGCAGGCGACCACCACGTAGCCTTCGGCGGCGAGGGACTTGATGACGCCGGTCTCGAGGATCGCCTGCGGCCTGGGCGAGGGCACGACGCGCCGCCAGCCGCGGCCGGCGTCCTCGCGCACGGTCCAGTGGTACTTCTTCGCGAGCTGCTTGGCGCGCGCCTCCTCCATGTGCGAGCCGATCGGCTTGATGGGATTGGCGAACGCCGGGTCGTTGCGGTCGACCAGCGTCTGCGTCACGACGCAGGCCGGCTCGCTGAGGATGCGGCGGCGCTTGAACACGTTGCGCAGCGCCTTGACGAACATGTAGCCGACCGCGCCCTGGATGTCGGCGCCGGCATAGTCCATCGGCACCGGCGGCACCTCGGCGATGGAGAGCTCCGAGCGGCGCAGGATGAAGCCGACCTGCGGCCCGTTGCCGTGCGTGACCACCACCTTCCATCCCACCTCGATCATCCCGGCGATGTCCTCGGCGAGCGCGCACACCATCTCGTACTGATTCGGGATCGATTCGTGGGTGCGGTCGCGGATGAGCGCATTACCCCCAATCGCCACGACGGCGAGTCCGGGTTTTTCTTTCATGGCGCCACCTCGGCGGCGAGCGCTGCCACTGCCTGCGTGAAGCAGGCGAGCGGCGCGCGCGTGACGCCGGCGCCGATCTGCCCGACGCCCGGCTCCTTGTGCGCGATGCCGGTATTGATCACCGGCAGCAGGCCGGTATCGACGACGCGGCGCGCGTCGATGCAGGCCGGCGTGCCGGCGAAATCGAGCGCCGGCAACGTGAACGCGCCGTTGCGCTTCAGGGTGATGTGCGTCATTGCGAGCGTGTTGGCGAGCGCATCCTGCGGCGTGCCGCCGACGAACTTGACGATCGCCGGCGCCGCCGCCATGGCGAATCCGCCCAGGCCGGCGGTCTCCGTAATGGCGCTGTCGCCGAGATCCGGTGCCGCGTCCTTCGTGGTGTAGGCGGGGAAGTAGAGCCCGTTCACGACCGGAGCCGGCGCCGTGAACCAGCGCTCGCCCAGGCCGCTCACGCGGATGCCGAAGTCGACGCCATTGCGCGCCATGGCCGTGACCATGCTGCTTCGCGCCACGCCGTGCGCCGCGTCGAGCATGCTCTTGCACGCCGCCATCGAGATGTTCAGGAAGAAGTGATCGTTGCCCGCGATGAACTCGATCACCGACGCGGCATCGGCGGCGCGCGCCGCGGACTTGAGCAGCGCCGGCACCAGGCGCCGGATGAGGAGCGAGGACGCCGCCACGTTGCGGTTGTGCACCTCGTCGCCCATGTGCAGCGCCTGCGCCATCAGGGGCTTCAGCTCGAGCTCCGCGAGAAATTCAAAGGCGCAAGCGAGCGTCGGCCCAAGCGTCTTCTGCATCCACTCGAGCCGCGTCAGCACCTCGGTGCTGTTGGCGCCGAAACGCAGCACCTTGCCCAGGCCTTCGTTGAGGTTGCTGAAGGCGCGGTTGCCGTGGGTGGTGTTGGCCACAACCCAGACCGGCATCGACGGGCTGATGATGCCGGCCATCGGACCGACCGCGGCGTGGTGGTGGCAGGGCTCGAACACGATTTCGCCCGACTCGGCCAGCTCGCGAGCCGCTTCGGCGTCCTCCGCCCAGCCCTCGTAGAGAATCGCGCCGACGATCGCGCCGCGCATCGGGCCGCACATCCGCTGCCAGGCGATCGGCGGCCCGGCGTGCAGGATCATGCGTTCGCCCATGCCGGGCAGCGCCTCGCGCGCCATGCCGATGCCTTCGAGCCGCGGCTGTGCCGCGAGATAGCGCTCGGCCGCCTTGGCGTTTGCGCCCTCCACCGCCGGATGGTTGACGAGGCGGGCGAGCGCCGTGCCGACCGCGCGGTCGCCGCCCGCCGGCGGCGCCCACTCGAGCCGCGTGGCGGCGCCGCCGCGCTGCACGATGGCGTCGGCGAACGAGCCGATGCCTTCATTCAGAACACAGAGCGGCTTGCCGAACAGTGCGCTCATTTGAGCTTGGCCACGATGGCTCCGGCGAGCCGCGCGGCGCTCGCATTGCTTTCGGTCAGGAGGACACCCGCGTCACGCAGCGCCGCTTCCTGGCGCTCGAGGCCCTGCGGATCCTCGTCGGTGCCGCACACCGAGGCGACGATCACCGGTGAGCCGCTTTTCTTCTTGATTTTCGCCAGAACAGGAACCAACTCGGCCGCAGGATCGGGGTGCGAGCCGTAGCCGAGCACCACGTCGAGCAGGATCACCGCGACCTGCGGATCGGCGGCTTCCTCGAGCATGCGGTCGTTGCGCAGGCGCAGGTCGATCATCGGGTGCGGCCGGCCGCGCGTGAAGACATCGTCGCCCAGATCGATGAGCGTGTGCTCGCGCGACTTCCACGGATCCTCGATCGTCCTCTTCGAGTCGACCGGTGCGTTCGACCAGACGTCGCCGAGCAGAGCAGAGGCCTCGTAGCAGAACGTGCCGCCGCTGAAGAGGCCCCGGATGTAGCGCTGTCCTCGCTTGAATTTCAGCTTCGGTGGCTTCACCGAAGAAATCGCTGTGCGCGGCGGCTTGCGGCCCCTCGCCAGCGCCACCGCCGCCGACGCTGCTTCGTCAAGCGTGCGCGAGAGGTGCAGATTGCCGCCCGAAGGATCCTCGGTCGAGCCGATGAAGTTGATCACCACCGGCTTACCCGCCTTGCGCGCCGCGGCAATGACCGCGCGCGCTATATCAGGGGAGGGCGGCTTCGAGATCAGTACGATCGCCTTGGTGTCCGCGTCCTGCGCGAGCAGCCTAAGGCCGTGCAGCATGGTGATGCCGCCCACGTCCTTGCCGAGATCGTGGCCGCCGGTGCCGATGGCGTGGGAGATGCCGGCGCCGCGGCGGTGCACGAGGCTCGTCACCTGCTGCGTCCCGGTGCCGGAGGCTCCGACGACGCCGATCGCACCGCGGCGCACCGCGTTGGCGAAGCCGAGCGGCATGCCGTCGATGATCGCGGTGCCGCAGTCGGGGCCCATCACGAGCAGGCCGCGCCCGGCGGCGTAGCGCTTGAGCGCGACCTCGTCGGCGAGCGCGACGTTGTCGCTGAAGAGCATGACGTGGAGCCCCAGGCGCAGCGCCTTCATCGCCTCGGCGGCGGCGTAGTCGCCGGGAACCGAGATCAGCGCGAGATTTGCCGCCGGCGAGCGCGCCAGCGCCATCTGCAGGCTGCGCAATGGCGCTTCGGCCGCAGCACCCCGAATATCTTTGACCGACTCGTCGTTCAGGGCGGCAAGTGCCGCGGCGAGCGCAGCCTCGAGCTGCGCGTTGGACTTGCCGCGCACCGCGACCAGCAGATCGTTCGGCCGCGGCGCGATGTCGCCGTCGACGAGGCCCGCCTGGCGCAGGAACTCGAGGTTGCCCGGCGTCGCCATGACCGCCGAGGCCTGCTCCACGCCCGGCAGTTTGCCGAGCGCGGCCGAGAGCTGCATCAGCGACACCGAGTCGCGGTACAGGTTGGGCAGCAGGCGCTGGATGTACACAGGCTTGTATACTAGAGTATGCTTTTGGCGTGCTGCAAGGCGCCGACCCCCTCGATATTGCCGCGCTGAAGGCGCGCTATGCGGATCGGAGCCTGCAGCCCTCGCAGCTGGTAGCGGGCATCCTGGAGCGCCTCGCGCGCCGCGGCAAGGACCCGACGTGGATCGCGCTCGCGCCGCGCGCCGAGCTCGAGGCGCGCGCCGCCGAGCTCGGGCGCCGCACAGCCGCCGACCTCCCGCTCTACGGCATCCCGTTCGCAATCAAGGACAACATCGACTATCGCGGCCACGCCACCACCGCCGCTTGCCCCGGTTTCAGCCATCTCCCGGCAGCGAGCGCCGCCGTGGTCGAGCGCCTGCTCGCCGCCGGTGCCATCCTCATCGGCAAGACGAACCTCGACCAGTTTGCCACCGGCCTCGTCGGCGTGCGCTCGCCTTACGGCGTGCCCGCCAATACGTTCAATCCGGCTTATATACCGGGCGGGTCCAGTTCCGGCTCGGCGGTCGCGGTCGCGGCCGGCCTGGTGAGCTTCAGCCTGGGCACCGACACCGCGGGATCGGGCCGCGTGCCGGCGGCGTTCAACAACATCGTGGGCCTCAAGCCCACGCGGGGCCTGCTGAGCGCGCGCGGCGTGGTCCCCGCGTGCCGTTCGCTCGACTGCGTCTCGATCTTCGGCCTTACCGCCGCCGACGCCGCCGCCGTAATGCGCGTGGCGCAGGGCTTCGACCCGGCCGATCCGTTCTCGCGCCGGGCCGCGCCGCCGGCGCGCGCGCTGCCGCGCTCGTTCGCCGGCCTGCGCTTCGGCGTGCCGCGCGCGGAGCAGCTCGAGTTCTTCGGCAATCCGGAAACGCCACGGCTTTTCAACGATTTTCTGATGAAAATTTCTGAACTGGGCGCCGAGCGCGTTCCGGTCGACTTCTCACCCTTTCTGGAAACCGCGCGGCTGCTCTACGAGGGACCGTGGGTGGCCGAGCGCTACGTCGCCATCCGCGAATTCATCGAGCACAATCCGAAGGCGCTGCATCCGGTCATCGCGGCGATCATCGGCGGCGCGAAGCGCTTCTCGGCGAACGACGCCTTTGCCGCGTACTACCGCCTGAAGGCGCTCCAGCGCGAGACCGCTCCGGTGTGGGAGGAGGTCGACATCCTCGTCACGCCCACTGCCGGGACCATCTACCGCCTAGACGAACTCGAAGCCGAGCCGGTGAAGCTGAACTCGAACCTCGGCTACTACACCAACTTCATGAACCTGCTCGACCTCGCGGCGATCGCCGTACCGGCGGGTTTCCAGCGCGACGGGCTGCCATTCGGCGTGACGCTCGTCGCCCCGGCGTTCAACGACGAGGTGCTCTGCAGCCTCGGCGACATCGCGCACCGCGCCGCCGTGAAGACGATGGGCGCCACAGGATTGCCTTTACCGGATGGACATCACGTTGCTCCCTCTGATGGTTTTCATGTGATTCAAGTCGCCGTCTGCGGCGCGCACATGTCGGGGCTGCCGCTCAACCACCAGCTCAGCGAGCGCGGCGCGAGGCTCGCGTACAAATCGCGCACGGCGCCGAACTATCGCCTCTTCGCGCTCACCGATTTCAAGCCGCCGCGGCCGGGCCTGGTGCGCGACGACGCCGGGGGCGCGATCGAGGTCGAGGTGTGGGAGGTCCCGGCGAGCGCCTTCGGCGGCTTCGTCGACGGCATCCCGGCGCCGCTCGGGATCGGCACGCTGACGCTGGAGAACGGACGGCAGGTGAAGGGATTCCTGTGCGAAGCCCACGCCACGAGGGGCGCGCGCGAAATCACCAGCCTGGGAAGCTGGAGGCAGTTCATCAAGGGAGGCTGAACGTGAGCAATGGAGCGGCGGCACGAGCGGCGGCGGCACGAGGGCAGGACGCACATGCCGCGGACGCGGCGGTGCACGGAGCGCACGGCGGCGAGCGCGGTTTTACCAAGCTCGATTTCGAGCTGAACGACTACCCGGGCCCGGTCAAGACCTCGCTCTTCGGCATCCAGCACGTGCTGGTCATGTTCACCGCCATGGTCGGCGGGCCGCTCATCGTCGGGCGCCTGCTCAGCCTGCCCGAGGAGACACGCATCCTCATGGTGTCGGGCACCATGATCGGCTGCGGCATCGCCACCATGATCTCGGCGCTGGGCCTGGGATTCATCGGACCGCGGCTGCCGATCGTGATGGGGGTGTTCTACATTTTCATCGGCCCGATCGTCGCGATTTCCAAGGAATTGAGCCTCGCCGCGGCGATGACCGCGCTGATGATCGGCGGCCTGGTCCAGTTCGCCTGGAGCCCGCTCATTGGCAAGCTCCACCGCTTCTTCCCGCCGATCGTCACCGGCACCACCATCCTCCTGATCGGCACCGGCCTCATGAAGATCGGCATCAACGTGGCCACCGGGCTTGGCACGCCGGCGTTCGGCAAGCCGCTGACGCTCGGCCTCGCGGCGCTGATGATCGTGCTCATTATCGTGATTACGCGCTTCTCCACCGGCTTCGTGCGCGCGCTGTCGCTCTTCATCACCATGGTGGTCGGCTACCTCGTGTCGGCGGCCTATGGGTTGATCGATCTCGGCACCGTCGGCCGCGCCGACTGGGTCAGCCTGCCGCACCCCTTCCCCTACGGCGGACTCGCCTGGCCTGGATTGATCGCGGTGATCACCGTGGTGGTGTGCTTCTTCGCCACCGCGGTCGAGACCACCGGCCACACCCTCGCCGTGTCGCGCATCGTCGGCGTGCCCCAGGAGGGCTGGCGCATCCGCGGCGCGGTGGCGAACGACGGCCTGGGCTCCGCCCTGTCGTCGCTCTTCGGCGGCATGGCGCTCACCTCCTATTCGCAGAACATCGGCGTCATCTCGCTCACCGGCGTCGGCAGCCGCTTCGTGGTCGCCTTCGGCGGCGCGTTCCTGATCGTGATGGCACTCGTGCCCAAGGTCGGCGCCATCATCGCGCTGATGCCCAACGCCGTCCTTGGCGGCGTGTTGCTCTTCATGTTCGGCATGGTGGCCTCGGTCGGCGTCGACATCATCGGCCGCAACATGACCTCTCGCCGCGACGCCGTGATCCTCGCCGCCTCGCTCGGCGTGGGCCTGGGCATCCAGGCCGCGCCGCCGCAGGCGTTCGACATCGTGCCTCAGGCGCTGCGGATCCTCGTCACCGACGGTATCGTGATGGGCATCCTGCTCGCGATGCTGCTCAACCTGACCTGGCCCAAGGAAGAGAAGTAACGCCGCGGCAGTCCGCGCAAACCTGGCAGGCGCTGCTACCATACCGGCGATTTCATACGGGAGAGGGGAACCATGGATTCCATGACCAAGACCACGCTCAAGGCCACAATTTCCGCGATGGCGGCGCAGAATAACTTCTTCAAAACGACCATGGCGATGCAACCGCCCCCGGTGGTGGGTGGCATGCCTCCTATGCCAATCATGCTTCAGCCCGCTTTCGCTCCGTATCTCGCGGCGCTGAAGATGCACGCCGACGAGTTCGACAAGTTGCTAAAGCTCGTGGGTGAAGTCATCGACAAGAGTTAAGGATGCCAACGCGTCGCCAAGTCCTGTGCCTGACGGCAGGCTGCGCCGCGCTCGCGAGCATGGCCGGAATCACGCGGGCGCAAACCTATCCGACGCGACCGGTGCGCATCCTCGTGGGCTTCGTGGCGGGCGGCAACTTCGACATCGTGGCGCGCCTGATCGGCCAATCGCTGTCGGAGCAGTTCGGCCAGCCGGTGATTGTCGAGAACCGGCCCGGCGCGAGCAGCAATCTGGCGACCGAAGCGGTCGTTCGCGCACCCGCCGACGGTTACACGCTCCTGCTGGGCGGCGCGGTTAACGCGGTCAACGCGACGCTCTACGAAACCCTCGGTTTCAACTTCATCAGCGACCTCGCCCCGGTTGCCGGGGTCGTCCGGTTTCCCAATGTCATGACCGTGAATGCAGCATTTCCGGCCAGGACCGTTCCGGAGTTCATCGCCTACGCGAAAGCAAATCCGGGCAAGGTCAACCAGGGCTCCTCCGGCAACGGGACCACGCAGCATCTCGCCGGCGCGCTGTTCAAGTCGATGACCGGCACCGACTTCCTCCACGTCCCCTACAAAGGCGCTGCGCAGGCGATCACGGATCTGCTCAATGCACAAGTCCAAGTGTTGTTCGAACCGTTGCCGCCCTCGATCCAGCACATCAAATCGGGAAAGCTTCGCGCCCTGGCAGTCACTACCGCTTCACGCTCGGGGGCCCTGCCGGAGGTGCCGGCCCTGGCCGAGTTCCTGGCCGGTTACGAGGCGAGCGGCTGGAACGGCGTCTGCGCGCCCAGGAACACGCCCGTTGAGATCATCGGCAAGCTCAACAATGCGATCAACGCCGGCCTGGCCGATCCCAAACTGAAGGCGCGTCTCGCCGACCTGGGCGCCGCGCCGCTTGCCGGCTCGGCCGCGGACTTCGGAAAGCTCATCGCCGAAGAGACGGACAAATGGGGCAAGGTGATCCGGGCGGGCAACATCAAACCCGGCTGACAGGACGGGAGTTGAGGTAAGGGGGGTCTCGAGATGCGGACGGCTGGTATCAAGCGGTTGGTAGAAGAAGTCCTGAAAAGTCTGCCGAAACCTCATACGGAAGACGTCATAGATGATGTCTTTCAGGCGATCGAGCGCCGGCCCCAGTGGCGGCGGCTATACGATGAACTCTCGGTTGATCTTGGAAAGAGTGTGGTGAACACCTGGGGCGGCTTCTGGATCGCGCATTCAGAGGGCCGATGGGGCGTGAATCAGGTGCCTGCGAAAAGCACCCTCATCGACTCCTACTCTAAGCTCACCAAGGCGGGCACGAGACCGGGAAAGAAGATCAAAGAGGCACAGGCTCTACAGATGATGTCTGACTATTTTCAGAAAAACAGGGCCAATTTGTCCAAGTCCATCGCTGAACACCGTGATTTGATTATTGAGCTTCTCATGGAAGGCTGCACAGCCGACCAGGCCTTCTCCAAAGTGCAAGATCAAGCTACCTAGCCGCGGCGCGGCTTCAACCTGACTGCTTTCACCGCGGCTTGCCGCGCCGCACCACCCGCACCTTGCCGGCTTTGCCGCCACCGCAGAAGAACTGATCGCGGCCGTCGGACTCGAGCCCGGAGATGTTCACGCCCGCGGGCATCTCTATTTTCTCTTTAACCTCGCCCGTCTTCGCATCGACGCGCCGCAGCTCGCTCTCATCGCCTTCCCAGGTGGCATGCCAGAGCTCTCCATCCAGCCACGTGACGCCGGTGACGAACCGGTTGGACTGGATGGTGCGCAGAACCTTTCCGGTCTCGGGGTCCACCTGGTGAATCTTCCGCTCGCGATAGTGCCCGACCCACAGCGCCCCCTCGGCCCACGCGAGGCCGGAGTCACCACCGCCTCCCGGCGCGGGAATGGAGCCGAGAATCTGGCCCGTCTCGGGGTCGATCTTCTGGATCCGCGACTCCGCGATCTGAAACAGGTGCCGGCCGTCGAACGCCGTGCCGGCATGCGCGGCGACCGCGATGGACCGTTTGATCTTCCCGCTCGCGGGATCGAGCGCATTCAGCTTGTCGCCCGACGCAAACCAGACGTTTTCGCCGTCATAGGTCACGCCGTTCACGCCCTCGACGCCCGGAAAGGGTCCGTATTCACGGATGACGCTTGCTCGTTTCATGGTGCCATCCTAGTCAGTCGGCAGCGCCGCGGGGAGTAACAACATCGTCGTGAATCCAGGCACGGGCGGGGTCACCCAGCGGCGCGCGCGCCCGCGTCCGAACGACTGCACCTTGCCCTTGAACGCCAGCGAATCCAGCGACCGCTGGATGGTGCGCTGGCTCGCGCCGAGCGCCAACGCCAGTGCCGACGTAGACCACGACTCGCCATCGGCGAGCAGCGCGAGCACACCCCCGTGCTTCTCTTCGACCGGCCGCGCGAGTACGGCGACGTCGCGCGCACGGCGCGGCGTGAGCGCGAAACCGCGTGGTGTGGCTTGGATGTCGGCCATGGCCTTGAGCAACTTGCGCAGGCGGCCGATCTCGACGCGCAGCCGCGCGCGATTGGAGTCATCGGCGAGCTTCAGCCGGAACGCGCGCGCTACGAGCGCATCGCGCGGCACATCTCTGGGCCACGCCTCGGCCAGCGCGCGCGCTAGCGTCAGCAACACGGGCCGCTTCGCGAGCGAGATCACCTCTGCTCCTTGGCGCACAACGTGGCGACAGCCGTCCACGATGAGCCGCTTCGACGCGAGCAGCGCTTCGACCTCGTCGAGCAGCAGCAGCCGCTCGCTGCCCTTCGCCACCAGGCGCGCCGCGGGCGTGTTCAGCACGGCCAGCGCGCTCTCCACTTCGGCGGCGAGCGCGGGGATGCCGGCGTGACGCGCTGCGCGGTCCGCCCGGGCCAGCGCCGTGCGTGCGGCCTTCGTGTGTATGCGTCGCATCGCGATGCCCGCGAGGATAAGCTCGTGCGTGATCTTCAATGCCAGCGGCACGAAGGATGGCGCCCGAGTCAACGCGCGCTCCGCTTCATCGAGCTTGCCGATGAGCAGCAGGCGCCGGATCTCGAGATAGCGTGCGTGTGCGGCGTTCACGGCATCGCCGTGAGCCTCGAGGGTGGCGCGCGCGGACTCGAGCGCCTGTGCGGTCCAGCCGAGGTCGCGTGACACCAGCGCGATCTCCGCCTCCGCGACGATGCAGCGCGCCCGCGCCACGGCCTCGCGCGGACTGAACGCGCGCGTCGCGCTACGCAGCAGCTCCCGGGCGCGCGCATGTTCCCCGAGCTGGGCCATCGCGATGCCACGCAGCGCCAGGCCGGACGCATCGTTGCGCAGCGCTACCAATTTCAGGGCGCCGATGGGATCACCCGCGGCGAGCGCGCGTGCAGCCGCGGTGATCAGGGAGTCCATCGGAATCGCGTCACACTTGTCACTCTCACGTGCCGATGTTTCTCGCTGAGACTGTGCCCGTCGTATCCAAACAACCTTTGAGGAGAGACATCGTGTTCGACATTCTGCATCGAGTGGGAATCAGGACGTCGCTGGACAAGGTCTACCAGGCCCTGGCGACGCCCGAAGGCATCGCCGGCTGGTGGACCACCGAGACCAAGGGCGACAAGAAGGCCGGCGGCATGATCACCACCCGGTTCTTCGCCGACGGGCGCGAGCTCGGCGGCTTCGACATGAAGATTCTCGAGCTGCATCCCAATACGCGCGTGGTGTGGCAGGTGGTCGAGGGGCCCGCCGAGTGGATCGGGACCAAGATCCACTTCGAGCTCAAGCGGGAAGACGATTTCACCGTCGTGCTGTTCAGGCACGAGGGCTGGAAGGAGCCGGTGGAGTTCATGTACCACTGCAGCACCAAGTGGGCGACCTTCCTGCTGAGCCTGAAGTCGCTGGGCGAAACGGGCAAGGGCCAACCCAGCCCGAACGACGTCAAGATCAGCAACTGGCACTGACACGATGAGAATCGGAGTCATCGGATCCGGAAGCATGGGGCAGATACTGGCGCGCAGCCTGGCCAAGCTCGGTCATCACGTCTCGATTGCGAGCTCGAGAAGGCCCGAATGCCTGACCGCGTTGGCGGCCGAGGTCGGCGCGACGGCCGTTTCCGTCGTCGACGCCGTCAGCGCCGCCGAAATCGTCGTTCTCGCGATCCCGACGAAGGCCGTCGCCGATCTTCCGCCGGGGCTGTTTGGAAACGTGGCACACAACGTCGTCGTGATCGATATAGGCAACTACCATCCGGATCTTCGCGATGGCCGCATCGATACGATCGACCGTGGAATGCTCGACAGCCAATGGGTTGCCCAGCAAATCGGCCGTCCGGTGATCAAGGCGTTCAACAACATCTTCGCTGCAAGCCTTTTCGAAAAGGGCGTTCCGAGGGGAACGAAAGGGCGGATCGCCCTGCCGGTCGCCGGGGATCCTTTGGACGCCAGGGCGGCGGTGCTACGCCTCGTCGACGATCTCGGCTTCGATCCCGTCGACGCTGGTAATCTGGACAACTCCTGGCGGCAGCAGACCGGAACGCCGGCCTACTGCAGGGATCTGGAAGTCGCCGCGCTCCAGCGCGCGCTCGCCCAGGCGGAGCGAAGCCGGATCGGCGAATACCGCGCAGAAGAGGAGACCCGCATCAGGAGATTGATCGAAGCGGAGGCAGCAAGCAGATCAGTGCGTCCGTGAGAATCTCCTTCGCCATGGCACCAAGCTGCTCCGACACTGGCTGTTCGACTGATGGCACCTACGCCTAACCACAGACAGCCGGATGAACCATCTCCTTCGGCTACGGTTGCCCCACCACGACCTCGCTGATCTGCAAAACCGGCGACAGATCGGTGTAGTTGGGAATATCGGCCAGGATCTCCTTGGCATGCGGACCGAAGCCTGCCTGGAACGACTCTACGGTGTCGCAGTAAATGTGGCACATGCCAACGTACGTCGGGGGCTCGCCGGGGGCTCCACCGGCCATTCCCTTGTCCACCGTGTAGAAAAGGCAGGCAGAGCCCATGCGGCTTTTCAGCAGCGGCATGTGCTTGTTGCGGTAGTACGCATGGTCGAACCGGGCGCCCGGCTTGTTGGGGTACATGACGCTGACCTTGATCATCTCGTCCTCCTTCTTGGCACGGTCGGGTGCAAGCCAGCACAATAGCGCAAGTTCAATACCCGCCGCCCTCTCGGGAGCGGAGATAAACAGGTGCTTCCACACGCGTGGCAATCGGCACTGATCAGCCTGGCTCGTTCGCCCGTCGCCGGTCGATTCATGCAAGGTAGCCGCGCCGCATCGTTTCTCGCGAGCAAGTATGTGGCTGGCCCGACCGCTGACCATGCGGTGAAGCTCGCCGAGGATCTGCTGTCATCCCTCAATATTCGCGGCGCACTGTTTTACCTTGGCGAATATGTCAGCCGCGTCGATCTGGTCGCGGAGAACGTCGCCAACAAGCTGGCAGTCGCGCGCGCGCTTGGGGAGAGAGGCCTGGACGTTCACGTATCCGTGGACCCGACGCAAATAGGGCAGTCCGTCGACCGGCGACTGGCGCACGATAATGCGCTGCGAATCGCGGAGGCGGTCCGCACGGCCGCCGGTGACCGGCCTGGCTTTCATTGCCTCATGTTCGACATGAGGATGCTTCGGTTGTCGATACGACGATAGCGCTGCACGACGAGCTCAGAGGACAGGGCTTGCCGGTTGCCCTGACGCTTCAGGCGTACCTCCGGCGAACAGTCGATGACATGCGAGGCGAAGTCCGCGCGGGCGCTCGGGTGCGGTTGGTGCAGGGAGCGTTCGCTGCGGATTCGCGCATCGCCTACACGCGCCGAAAAGACGCAAAAGCGAACTTTCGCAGCCTCATCGAAATGATGCTTTCGGCGCAGGCCAGGGAAAAGGGCTTCTATCCGATATTTTCGACGCATGACGATCGCCTGCAGCAGTTCGCGATCGACCTCGCCGGGCGAAACGGCTGGAAGCCCGGACAATACGAATTTGAAATGCTGCTCGGTGTCCGGTCGCGGCTCGCGCATGATCTGGCTCGGCGCGGCGAGCGGGTGCGGCTGTATCTGCCGTTCGGTCGCGATTGGTGGCCCTACGCGGTTCGGAGAATCGGGGAAAATCCGCGCAATGCCATGCTTCTCGCCCGTTCCCTCGTCAGCTAGGCGGTCGGACCGTTCGGTGAGGGAGTCGTTCGCTTCAGGCGCGCGAGTCGATGTGCGCGAGGTGAAGCCGGTGCAGGCTGATCTTGTGCACCTCGGCCTTGCTCGCCTCGATGTGACTGCTCAGGAGTTGGATCGCCCGCGCGGCGCGGCGAGTGAGAATTGCGCGCAGGATCTGGCCGTGCTCGAGGTACGTGTAGACGATGCGCTCCGGGTGGGTGAAGTCCAGGCGCCGCACCATGCGGATGCGCTCGGTGATCGACTGGTGCACGCGAGCGAGCTCGGGATTGCCGGCGGCGCCGACCAGGGTGCTGTGGAACTCCTCGTCCAGCCGCGCGACGCGCGCGCCGTCGGTGAGGCGGCCGCGCGGCGCCACCAGCCACACCTTCTCCAGGCTGCCTAGCGCGCTCTTCGGATCGCCCGCGCATAGCCGCTGCACCGCCGCGCGCTCGAGCACCAGGCGCAGGTCGTAGAGGTGGTCGAGGAGGTCGAAGTCGAGCGGCCGCACGCTCCAGCCGCTCTTCGCGTGGACCTGCACGTAGCCCTCGCGCTCGAGGCGGAACAGCGCCTCGCGCACCGGCGTGCGCGACACGCGGGACCGGCCGGCGACCTCGTTCTCCGAGAAGCGCGTACCGGGCAGCAGGCGGAACTCGAAGATGTCGCTCTTCAGCGCGCGGTAGACCGATTCTGCGAGATTCTTCGAGGAAGAAGAAATCGGGCTCTGACCCCGATTTTTCTTCCTCGCGTCATTCATGCAGGAAGCGGGGTCGACTGCCAGGCGACCATCTGCCAGCCCTGCCCGCCCTTCACCCAGACGTTGGTGAAGCGGCTGTTCAGCTTCTTCGGCTTGCCGTCGGACAGGAGCTCGATTCGCACCTGACCGGTGACCACGGCGCAGTCGCCGTGGACCTGGATGTCCTCGATCGGACGCTCGACCGCGCGGTACTGCCACTTCTTCGAGCGGATGCCGTCGAGGTAGCTCGCCTTGCTGTCGGCGCCGCCGTAGGAATGCGTGTAGACGAGCGAGTCGGCGAGGAGCTCCTCGAGCGTCTTGGCGTCGGCCTCGCACATCGCGCGGTAGCGGCGTGATTCCAGGAGCCGGATCGTTTCCTGGGTATTAGCCATCGGCGATCCCGTTCTCGAGGACGCCGACCCGGTCGATCTCGATCTCGACCTTGTCGCCGGGCTTCATCCAGATCGGCGGATTGCGCCGCGCGCCCACGCCGCCGGGCGTGCCGGTGACCAGCACGTCGCCCGGGACGAGCGTGGTCCAGGTCGAGACGTACTCGATGATCTTCGGGATCTTGAAGATCATCTGCTCGGTGCTCGCGTGCTGCATGCGCTCGCCGTTCAGGCGGCAGGAGAGCGTCATCGTGGCGCCCGGGGGGATCTCGTCGGCGGTGACCATCCACGGCCCGAAGCCGCCGGTCTGCGCGAAGTTCTTGCCCGCGGTCCACTGGATGGTGTGGCGCTGCCAGTCGCGCACCGAGCCGTCGTTGTAGCAGCTATATCCCGCCACATGCTTGTAAGCATTTTGTTGAGAAATTCTTCTTCCTGGGGTGCCGATGATCACCGCGATCTCCGCCTCGAAGTCGAGGTTCTTCGACTCGCGCGGCCGCACGATCGGCTGCTTGTGTCCGACCTGCGACTCCGGCAGGCGCAGAAAAATCGCCGGCTGCTCGGTGTTGTCGCGCCCGGTCTCGGCCACGTGCTCCTGGTAGTTGAGGCCCACGCACACGATCTTGTCGGGGTTGGGGATCACCGGCAGCCAGGTCACGTCCGAAGCCTGGTAATCGGGCGCGGCGCCGGCGTACTGCACCGCCTGCGATAAGGCGTTGCCGGCGATGAGGGACTTGAGGTCCGGGTACTGGTTGCCGAGGTAGCGCTTGAGATCGACGATGCCCTTGGCGGTGACAATACCGTAGCTCGCGCCTTGCGCGGTCTTGTAGCTGGAGAGCTTCATGCGGGGCTCCTGGTGGAGGATTTGCCAATTCTAGCGGCGAGATCGGCGCGCCACTCCTCAACCGGCTTGTAGCCGGGGAGCTTGCGCGCGGAGTCGTGGGCCCATTTCCACAGCTCGGCGTCGGGCAGCGACAGGTCCATCGGGATGCGCAGCGGCTGCTCGACGTACCAGGGCGTGTCGACGAAGAGCTCGACGCGGTTGCCTTCCGGGTCGCGGAAGTACAGCGACAGCGCGTTGCCGTGCGACACCGGCGCGATCTCGGTGACGCCCTTCTCGGCCCGGACCGCGCGGTACATCTCGCGCAGCCCGGCGAAGTCGCCCATGCGGAACGAGATCTGGTTGATCGCGTTGAACGCGAGCTCCTCAGGCCGCCCGCTCGCGAGCACGATCTGGTGGTGCTCGCGCGGGTCGCGCGTGAGGAACACGAACGATGTCCTGCCTCGCGGCGTATCCATCTGGCCGCGATCGCTGACGGTGAATCCAAGCAGGCGCGTGTAGAACTCGGCCATGCGCTCGATGTCGCGCACGAAGAATCCGACGTGGCTAAAGCTGAGCGCGGGTGTTCCCATGTTTACGACAAGACGGCGATCGCGTTGATCTCGATGAGGTAGTCGGGGTGCACCATCCTGGTCACTTCCACCATGGTCGAGGCGGGCGCCGGCGCCTTGAAGTACTCCCGGCGAACCTTGTGGATGGCGTCGAAGTGCTCCATGTTGCGCACGTAGACGTCGACGCGGCAGACGTCGTCCAGGCTGCCGCCGGCTTCTTCCACCGCGCTTTTGAGGTTCTCGCACACCTGGCGCGTCTGCGCCTCGATGTCGCCCACTCCGGCGATCGTGCCGTCGGCGCGCCGCGAGGTCATGCCGGAGAGGAACACGATCCTGCCTTTCGCCTCGACCGCGATTGCCTGCGAGAAGTGCCCGCTCGGGGCGCGCAGCTTCGGCGAGCGGATCTCGCGCTTGCTCACAGGTCGCCCTGCACGCCGACTTTCGCGCCGCAGTCCTTGAGCTGCGCGAGCAGCTCGGGCGGGAGCAGGCATTCGTCGCGGCTCTCGGCGCGGCGCGCGCGCGCGCGGTCGCCGGGGGCATAGATTCGCTCCACGCCGTGGGCGCGGCGCGAGCCGCGGACGCGCTCGGCGAACCGCGCCACGCGCTCGCCCAGCCCTGCGACGCCGAAGCGCGCGGGGTCGATCGCCATGAAAAGGTGGGCGCAGCTGTACGGCTGCGCGGGGTCGCCGTCGAACGCGCCGACTTCGGGCCCGAGCGCGCCGCCCGCGAGCCCGCCGCACAGCAGGTCGATCGCGGCGGCGAGGCCGAATCCCTTCGCCGCGGCGCCGGGAACGAGCATCGCTGCGATTGCAGCGGCCGGATCGGAAGTGCCGCCGCCGGCGTCGAGGTCCACCACGAACGGATGCGCATCGGTTGACGGAAGCGCGATCGCCAGCGAATTCGCGCCGGTGAGGCGCTCGACGCCGCCCGGCGGCGACTTGGAAGGATGGCTGTTGCACATGACGATGCCGATCAGGCCGCCCTCGGCGATCTGGCGCGCCCAGAACGCGGCGTTGCCGAAATGCGATCCGTTTCGCACCGTGACGCAGGCGAGGCCGTGCTCGCGCGCGCGCTCGCTCACCATCGGCAACGTCCAGTCGGAGCTGAGCGGCCCGAGGATGTGGCAGGCATCGAGCACGATGGCCGAGCCGGCGTCGTGCATCACTGTCGGCTCGGTCTCGTTCGAGACCGAGCCGGCGAGCATGCGCTCGACGTAGATCGGCACCAGCGCCACGCCGTGCGACGACATGCCTTCGACGTCGGCGGCGACGAGCGCCGCGGCGCTGAGGCGCGCGGCCTCGGCCGGCACGCCGAGCCTGGCGAAAATCTCGGCGACGAAGCCTTTCAGCGACTCGGTGCGTGTCGCGCTGAGAGACATCCCCGCCGGTGTCTCCAGATTCATATCGGCGCTAGGTTACACTCGGCGCGGCGCAGACGGGATACC
>DASYPG010000652.1:0-5363 GCA_036006885.1 Burkholderiales bacterium
CGTGACCACGCGCGTCCGCTCGAGCATGCTGCCCGACGTGCCGGCGATGGCGGAAGCGGGAATGCCGGCGTATCAAATGCCCGCATGGCGCAGCATCATGGCACCGGCGGGCATGAAGCCCGAGATCGTCGAGATCCTGAACCGTGCAATCGCGCGCAGCCTCGGCAACGAAGATCTGCGCGAGCGCTTCGCCAAGGCCGGATCGACCCCGGAGGCGAGCAGCCCGGAGGACCTGCGCAGGCGCTACGAAGAGTGGATCGAGATCTTCGGCAAGATCGCCAAGGAAGCCGGCATCAAGCCGCAGTAGCCGCCGCCAACGCTCAACCTCCGAAGCCGTCGGCGACGCGCACGTCGACCACGTTGGGCGCGCCGCGCGCGAACGCCTCGCGCAACGCCGGCGCGATGTCCTGCGGATCGGTGACCCGGCGCGCGGCGAGGCCGAACGAGGCGGCGAGCGACACGAAGTCGATGTCCGGATTGCGCAGGTCCATGCCGGTGAAGCGGTCGGTCTTGCGGAACGCCACCAGGCGCTCCTTGATGATGCGGTAGCCGCGGTTGTTCGCCACGATGTACGTGATCGGCAGCCCCTCGTGCGCGGCGGTCCACAGTCCCTGGATGCCGTACATCGCGCTGCCGTCGCCGACCATCACCGCGACCCTGCGCCCGGGCAGCGCCATGCTGATGCCGACCGCGCCGGGAACCGCGAAGCCCAGCCCGCCGCTCGCGAGGCCGTAGTAGTCCCTCGGTCCGGCGAGCGCCAGGAACTTCGGCAGGCTGTAGGTGCTGACCAGCCCCTCGTCCACGACCACCGCATCGCGCGGCAGCGATTCGCTGAAGCGCAGCATGAGATAGGCAGGGTCGATCGGCGAAGTTTCCGCCGCGAGCAGTGCATCGATACGAGCCTTGTCGCGCTGCGCGCTCCAATTCCTGGGTTTTAACTCGGAAAGACGAGCGTGAGCGTTCCTGCGATCGACTGCGTCGCGTAACCGGGGAAGAAGCGCGAGAAGCGTTTGCTTCACGTCCGCCTGCACCGCGACGTCGGTGCGGTAATTCTTGCCGAGCTCGTGCGCGCGCTCGGAGATGTGAATCACCGGCAGGTTCTCGGGCAGCGGCTCGAGCGGGCTGTAAACCGACATGCGCAGGAGATCTGCGCCGAGGCACAGAAGCAGATCGTGAGGCTCCAGCGCCGCGCGCACCTGCTTTTGCTGTCGCGTGAGGGCGCCCATGAACGCGGGGTGCGCGGTGGGGAATTGCGCCGAGTAGGGGACCGAGGACTGGTACACCGCCGCGCCGAGAAGCTCGGCGAGCTCCGAAGCCTCCGCAAATGCGTCGCGCTGCGCGAGCTCCTGGCCGGCAATGATCACGGGGCGGCGCGCCGCGAGCAGTTTTTCAACGACCTTTGCGACCGTCTCGTCTGAAGGGCGAGCGGACGCTTCCACTCGAACTGAAAGACCGAGGTCCATGTCGACCTCCTCGTCGAGCACGTCGCCCGGCAGGCTGAGGAACACGGGACCCGTCGGCGGGGTGAGCGCGATCTTCGCGGCGCGGTGCAGGATGCGCGGCAGGTCGGCCGCGCGGGTGACTTCCACCGCCCACTTGACGAGCGGCTGCGCCACCGGCACCAGCGGCTCGTAGAGGAGCGGCTCCAGCAAGCCGTGCCCCTGCTCCTGCTGGCCGGCGGTGAGAATCACCGGCGAGCCCGAGAACTTGGCGTTGTAGAGCGCGCCCATGGCGTTGCCGAGCCCCGGCATCACGTGCACGTTGGCCGCGGCGAGGCGCCCCGAGGCGCGGCAAAAGCCGTCGGCCATCGCCATCACCGCCGACTCCTGCAGGCCGAGCACGAACTTGAGCTGCGGGAAGTCGGGCACGACTTCCATGATCGGCAGCTCGGTGGTCCCGGGATTGCCGAAGAGGTGCGTCACGCCTTCATCGACCAGCAACTGCAGGAAAGCGCGGCGCCCTGTGATTTTCACGAATGTTGCTTGACGAAGTCTGCGCACAAGCGAGCGATGGTCTCCTCGTGCGGCGCCCATTCGGGGAACGGGACCAGCGGCAAGTCCTGGTCCTCGAGCGGCAGCTCGACCAGGCGGCTGCCGTGAATGAGGCGCTGGATCGCGCGCCCGCAGCTCATCGAATGGGTCTTGTCATTTCCGGGAATGACGATCGAAGGCACGCGGATCGAGGCGAGCTGGGCCTCGGTCACGCCGTACATCGGCGCCACCGGGCCGCGGGTGAAGATCGCGAGCCAGTTCGACATCACCTCGATGTAGCGCTTCGGGTCCATGCGCATCAGGCGCTCGCGATTGGCCGGATTGGCGGCGATGCGCTCCTGGTACTGCTCGGTGGCGCAGACCGCGGCCATGCCGCCTTCGCGTGCGGCCTTGATGAACTGGCCGTAGTACATCTCGGGCAGCCGCCCGGCGGCGAACTCGCCGCCGGTGAGACGCATGAGGAAGAGCGCGCGCACCGCATCCGGGTGGCGCAGGTAGGTGAGGATCGAGGTGCGCGCGCCGGAGGAGCCGCCGCCCACGACGGCCGGGCGCGCCTCGAGCCGTCCGAGGAGCTCGTAGAGGTCGTCGGTCCACATTTCCTCTTCCCCTTCCTTCCCCTCGATGAGGATGTCGGAAGCGCCGGTGTTGCGCCGGTCGTGCACCAGCACGCGCACGCCGTGCGCGGCGATCTTCTCGGCGAGCGGAACGAATTCGTTGAAGCCGCGGCGGCCGCCGGTGATGAGAGCGAGCCATGGGCCGCGGCTGCCGAAGACGCGGTAGTGGAGGTTGACGTCGCGAATATTCAGGAAGGGCATAGTAAGGACCTCTCTTTGCCCATTTTTACACGGCAGTAATCCGTAGTGCGACGAGCCTTTCGCGCGTAAAATCGCGGCAAGTCCAAGTCTATCGGCGTACACGGAAGGGGGGATATGCCGTCCTGGTCGCCGCCGCTTCGCGCGCTGCCGGCCGTCGTGCTCGTGCTCAGCCTCACCGGCTGCGCCGCGTTCCGCAATTACGACCAGGAGCTGACCGGCACGCTCAACTACGCCTTGAGCGGCAACGTCGACGGCGCGATCAAGACGCTCGACTCGAACAATCCGGTCAACGACCGCGATCTCCTCTATTACCTCGAGCTCGGCATGCTGCAGCGCCTGGGTAACCGCTACCCGGAAAGCCAGAAGACCTGGACGGCAGCCAACACCCGCATCCAGCTGCGCGACCCGCTCGCCGAGGCGGCGAGCCTGGTGCGCAGCGGCTCGAGCTACCTGCTTAGCGACAAGCTGCGCACGTACGACGGCTACGACTACGAAAAGGCCATGCTCCTTACTTACATGGCGATGAACTATCTCGCGCTCGGCGACTACGACAACGCCCGCGTGGCGATCAAGCAGACCCACGAGCTCGAGGCGGTGCTCGCCGAGCAGCGCGCGAAGCAGATCGCCGAGGTGGCCGAAGAGGCGAAGAAGAAGGGCGCCCGCACCAGCTTCAAGGAGCTGAACGGCTACCCGGTGCAAAGCATCGACAACCCCGAGGTGAACGCGCTCATCAACAGCTACCAGAGCGCGCTCTCGCACTACCTGGCCGGGTTCATCTACGAGGCGCTCGGCGAGGTGAGCCTCGCTGCGCCGGGCTATCGCCTCGCGAACGAGCTCCATCCCGGCGTGCCGCTCCTGGAAGATGCGCTCGCAGGCCTTGAAGCTCGCTTGCATGCGCCTGACGACGGAAAGGTCGATGTGCTCTTCATCGTCGCCTCCGGCACGGCGCCCGCGCTGCACTCGCAGCAGTTCAACTTGCCCGTGCTGTCAGGTTACAGGTGGGTGCTGGTGCCGATCTCCTTTCCGGTGATCACGCCGAGCGCCTGGTCGCCGCGGCCGAGCGCGCTCGCGGTGGAGGGCGCCGCCACGATGCCGCTCGCACCCATCACCAGCGTCGACCTGATGGCGCGCCGCCGGCTGAAGGACGACATGCCCTCCATCATGCTGCGCTCGTCGGTCCGCGCCGCGGCGAGCGCCGTGGCGCAAGTCCAGACGCAGAGGGCGGCCGACCGCGGTAACAATGCGGCCGGCCTTGCGGCATTGGTCGTGACGCTCGGCTCGGTGCTGATGTCGTCGGCGGACGATCGCACCTGGCGCACGCTGCCCTCGGACATCTCGATCGCGCGGGCGCGCCTGCCCGCCGGTGTGCACAGCGTCACAATTCAGACACCTCAGGGCCCACGCACAGCACGCGTGGACGTCAAGGGACGCCACGCAGTGATAGACTTTTGGTTGCTGGGAAATCAGCTCTACGGGTACCACCCGGGAACACAGGAAGGGAGTTCAAGATGAAACATGCATGGATTGCGGCCGCGGTCCTCGCGGCGACGCTCGGCGCAGGGTGCGCCACCAAGAAAGGTTTCGAGGTGCCCGGTCAGGCCTTCGGCTGCCCGATCGGCGAGCAGAAGATCGCTTCGATGGAAGATCTGGTCAAGGCCAAGGTGGTGATGGAGGGCACGCGCACCACCGTCGTGCCCGTCGAGATGCGCTGCAGCCGGAGCGGAGATCTGCTGCGGATCGACGCCAACCTCAACAACGACAGCAAGACCGTCAAGCGCGTCTCCTACAAGTTCCGCTGGATGGACCGCGAGGGCATGCGCGCCTGGGAAGAGGAAGCGTGGAAGCCGCTGATGCTCTACGACAACTCCAACATGATGGTGAACACGGTCGCGCCGACCAACAAGGTGGCCGACTTCCGGCTCATCCTGAGGAGCCAGGAATGAACTTCGCCCGAATTCGCGGCATTGCCCTGGCCACCGCGGTCGTCGCGCTCGCCGCGGGCTGTGCCACCGAGAAGACGCGCTACGGAGACGAGAAAGGCGTCGAGACTGTCACCAACGAGTTCGGCTCGACCGACCTGCAGCTCATCGCCGAGACGATGGCCCGCTCGATGCAGCAGTCGTCGGCGATCTTGAGCGGCAACCTGCCGATTCTCACGGTGCAGGAAGTGAGGAACAGGACGAGCGAATACATCGACACGCGCGCCATCACCGACAGCATCCGCTCCGAGCTGCAGAAGGGCGGCAAGGTGCGCTTCGCGGTGGACCAGAGCGGCTTGAAGCAGCAGACCGGCGAGATCGACCGCCAGCAGAGCGGCTACTACGCCCGCGAGCAGTCGGTCGAGCGGGGCCAGATGGTGGGCGCCCAGTACCGCATGGAGGGCAACATCACCTCCATCGTGAAGCAGGTGAGGGACACGAAGGACGTCTACTACAAGTTCAACCTGCAGCTCTGGAACATCCGCAACGGGCTGCTCGAGTGGACCGACGAGAAGGAAATCAGGAAGACCACCACGAGGGGTTGACGCTCAGGGAAACGACGAAGAACCGGGGCCGAG
>DASYPG010000653.1:0-3973 GCA_036006885.1 Burkholderiales bacterium
TCTCAACCTCGACGGCAGCCCGGCGGAGCGCGCTGCGCTTCAAGCCATGGCCCGCGTCAGCGTACATCGCGGCCCGGACGACGAAGGCTTCCACATCGACGGCGCATGCGGGATCGGCATGCGGCGGCTCTCGATCATCGACCTCGCAGGCGGCCACCAGCCGCTTTCCAATGCCGACGGCAGCCTCGTGCTGGTATGCAACGGCGAAATCTACAATTTCCGCGAGCTGCACCGCGAGCTGGAGGCGCTGGGTCATCGCTTCGCCACCGGATCGGACAGCGAGACACTGCTCCACGGCTACGCACAGTGGGGCGACGAAGTGGTCCAGCGGCTGAACGGCATGTTCGGCTTCGCGTTGTGGGACGCGCGCAAGAAACGGCTGGTGATCGGCCGTGATCGGCTCGGCATCAAGCCGCTTTATATCTACCGCGACAGCAAGCGGATTGCCTTCGCCTCGGAGGCGAAGTCCTTGCTCGCGCTGCCCAGGGTCCAGGCCAGCATCGAGCCGTCGGCGCTGCATGACTACCTCAACCTGGGCTACGTACCCGCTCCCGGGTCGCTCTTCAAGGGCATCACGAAGCTTCCGCCCGCGACGCTGCTCACGATCGAGCGCGGACGTTCGGAGGAAAGGCGCTACTGGCGCATCCCGCACACCATCGAGCGCGACGTGCCCGAAGCCGAGTGGATCGAGCGGGTGCGCGGCCGGCTCGACGAGGCAGTGCGCATGCAAATGGTGAGCGACGTGCCGATCGGCGCGTTCCTTTCGGGCGGCATCGACTCGAGTACGGTGGTCGCGCTGATGGCGTCAAACAGCGCCCGGCCCATCCGCACCTACTCGATCGGTTTCGAGGGCGCCGCGGCCGACGAGTACTACAACGAGCTGCCCTACGCGCGGCGCGTGGCGCAGCTCTTCGGCACCGACCACCGGGAGATCATGGTACGCCCGGACGCTGCGACGCTCCTACCTCGCCTCCTTTGGCACATGGACGAGCCGGTGTCCGACAGCGCCTTCATCACGACCTACCTCGTGTCCGAGTTCGCGCGTCGCGAGGTCACCGTGATCCTGTCCGGGGTGGGCGGCGACGAGCTGTTCGGCGGGTACCGGCGCTACCTCGGCGACCATTACCAAGCCTACTTCAGCCGCCTGCCCTCTTGGCTGCGGCGCACCGCGACCGCCGCGGGACGCCGCTTGCCCAGCGACCGGCATACCCCGCTGCTTAACCTCTCCCGCCTCGCGAAAGGGTTCCTCGAAAACGCGGCGCTTCCCTTCGAAGAGCGCTATCGCGCCTACGTCGAAGTGTTTCCGCGCGACGAAGCGTCGCGCCTGCTCGGCGGCGCAGCGGCCCGCGGGCGTGACTGCATCGCCGAAGCATTCCTCGATGCGCCGGGCGAGGACGGCCTGAACCGGATGCTGAGCGTAGACGCGCAGACCCAGCTCCCCGACGACCTCCTGCTTCTCACCGACAAGATGAGCATGGCCACGTCGCTGGAGTGCCGCGTACCGCTGCTCGACCACGAGCTCGTCGAGCTGGCGGCGCGCATGCCGCAGGCGATCAAGATCCGCGGCGGCCGTCTCAAGCACGTGATGAAGGAGGCGGTTTCAGACCTGCTGCCCGCCGACATCATCGAGCGCAGGAAACGCGGTTTCGGCACGCCGATGGGGGCCTGGCTGAAGCAGGATCTGGCGCCGATGATGCACGAGCTGCTCTCGGAAGCAGCGGTCGAAGAGCGCGGCCTGTTCCACTACCCCGTGGTACGCGAGCTGATCGCTCAGCACGAGGCAAACCGGCTCGACGGCACCGACCGGATCCTCGCCTTGATGAACCTCGAGATCTGGGCGCGCATGTACCTCGACGCCCGCTCATCCCAGGACGTGACGGCAGAGCTGGAAGAGGCGATCGCGTGAAGATTCTGTACGTTTGCCACCGCTTCCCGTTCCCGCCGCGCCGTGGCGGGAAGATCCGGCCGTTCAACATGATCCGACACCTCTCGGCCTCCGGCCATCAGGTCACCGTAGCGTCCCTCGTGCGCTCGGCGCAGGAGGCTGAGGATGGCCGCGGCATCACAGCGCACTGCACGCACTACGAAGCGGCCGAGGTTCGCGAGCTGGCGCAAATGGCTCGCATGGTGGCGCGGCTGCCCACCGCGACGCCCTCCTCGATGGGGTATTTCTACTCCCCGGTCCTTGCGTCGCGCATTCGCGCTCTGCTGGCGCGCGAGCGCTTCGACCTCGTCTTCGTGCACTGCTCTTCCGTCGCCCAGTACGTCGCCAGCGTGCGGGGCATACCCAAGATTCTCGACTTCGGCGACATGGACTCGCAGAAGTGGCTCGAATACGCACACTACAAACCTTTCCCGCTGTCGGCGGGCTACTGGCTCGAGGGAAAGAAGCTCGAGCGCGAGGAGCGGCGCCTGGCCCGCCGCTTTGAAATGTGCACTGCGACCACCCGAGCGGAATGCGAGACGCTCGAGCGCTACGAAACCGGAACGCCGACGGCTTGGTTTCCGAACGGCGTGGACAGCGACTACTTCAGTCCGGCCCAGGAACCTTACGACCCCGACACGATCTCGTTCGTCGGTCGCATGGACTATTACCCGAACGAGCAGTGCATGCTCGATTTCTGCACCAATGTCTTCCCCCGCCTCAGGCAGCGGCGACCCAACTTGCGGCTGTCGATCGTCGGAGCGGACCCCGTGCCCAGCGTGAGAAAGCTCGCCGAACTGCCCGGCGTCACAGTCACCGGCTCGGTGCCGGATGTAAGGCCGTACGTGCGCCGGTCTGCAGCCATGGTGGCACCGCTCAAAATCGCCCGCGGAACTCAGAACAAGATTCTCGAGGCCATGGCCATGGGCGTGCCTGTCGTGACGAGCCCGGCGGCTGCCGGTGGCGTCGATGCCGCCCCGCAGGAGCATTTCCTCGTGGCCGGAGATCACGCGGAACAATGCGCAGCGCTCCTTCGTGTCCTCGAGGACACGGAGGAACGCAGGCGCCTGGCGCTGGCGGGCCGCGCCCGCGTGCTCAGCCATCACGCATGGCCGGCGTCGATGCGGCGGCTCGACAACATCATCGAGCGCACCGTGTCTTCCTATTGCGTGGCCACACCGCACGCGGCGCAGCCGGCCAATGCTTAGCTCGGCACAGCCCGCCACGAGGAGCACTCCGGTTCCGCGCCCGCGCCTGCTGTTCCTCTCTCCGCGCTATCTCTTCCCCGCCGATTCGGGCGGAAAAATTCGAACCGTCAGCGTCCTGCGCGGCTTGCTGGGCGGCGCTTTCGAGATCCACCTGGTTTCGCCAATGCCGGAGAGCGCTTCGGCGGTGGATCCCGCGCAGCTCGGGCAGATATGCGATCACTTCACCGGATGGAATGCCCCCACGCGCAGCGTAGCCTTCCAATGGACCCGGATGCGGCACCTCGTCTCCGGGCTTCCGGTCGCGGTTGCCACCGATTATTCGCGCGCGGGGCGCCGCACCGTCGATGAGGCGCTGAGCCGCAAGCCCGACCTCATCGTGGTCGACTTTCCGCACGCCGCCGTGCTGGCCCCGGGACCTTATCCTTGCCCCAGCGTCCTCTTCACGCACAACGTGGAGGCCGAGATTTTCCGGCGGCACGCCGAAACGGCGCGCGATCCGCTGCGGCGCGCGGTATGGCGCAGCCAGGCGACCAAAATGGCCCGCTATGAGCGCGGTCTCCTCGGGCGCTTCGACGCCGTAGTCGCTGTCGCCGAGCGGGACCGCGAGTACTTCGTCCGCGCCTACGGCGCGAACAACGTATCCGTCATTCCCACCGGTGTGGATCTCGACTATTTCTCGTATTCCGCGACGCCGGTGCTCGAGCCGGCGGACCCCGCTACGGTCGTGTTCACCGGCTCGATGGACTGGATGGCGAACATCGACGGCATCGAGTACTTCATGGACCAAGTCTGGCCCGAAGTCGCGCGCGTGCGTCCAGAGGCGAAGTTCGTGGTCGTGGGA
>DASYPG010000654.1:0-3541 GCA_036006885.1 Burkholderiales bacterium
CCAGCGCACGCCCGAGGGCAGTCGGGCGACGCCGAGCCGGACGGCGATCAGGCTGAACAGGCCGACGCCGACGAACTTCCCGATCACCAACCCGGCGACCACTCCGAGCGTCACGGTATGGCTCAGCGCTTCGCCCCATGACACGGCGGTGAGGTCGATGCCGGCGTTCGACAGGGCGAACAGCGGAACGACCCCGAACGTCACCCAGGGAGTCAGGCGGTGCTCGATGTGCTGCAGAGGACTCTGGACGGCGGCCGATGAATGCTCCATCGCCTCCGCGATCGAGGCCATGCGGCGGTTGGTCAGCGGATCGTCGGGCGTGCTCTGGTCCCGGCGGTCCGCGCGGAACGCGTCGAGCAGCCCTTGGATGCGGCGCTCGAAGCGCGCGGGCGTATGCGCGGGGCGCGCCGGGATCGTCAGTGCCAGCAGGACTCCCGTGAGCGTGGCGTGCACGCCGGAGTGATACAGGGCGATCCACAGCGGAATCCCGAGCAGCACGTACGGCAGCGCATTTCGCACACCGCCCCGGTTCAGCAGCACGAGCATGGAGAAGAGCACTGCCGCGGAGCCGAGCGCGCCGTACTTCAGGTCGTGAGTGTAGAAGGCCGCGATGACGAGCACCGCGCCGAGGTCGTCGGCGATGGCGAGCGCCGTGAGGAAGATGACGAGGTTGTGGGGAACGCGCTGCGCCAGAAGCACGAGGATGCCGACGGCGAAGGCGATGTCCGTGGCCATCGGGATCCCCCAGCCCGGCGCGGCCGCGGTGCCCGCATTGAAAGCGTTGTAGATCAGCGCCGGCACCACCATGCCGCCCGCGGCGGCGAACACCGGGAGCGCCGCGTCCTTCAGCGAGGAGAGCTCGCCGACCAGGATTTCACGCTTCAGCTCGAGGCCCACCACCAGGAAGAAAAGCGCCATGAGGCCGTCGTTCACCCAATCGTGCAGCGGCAGCTCGAGCCGTCGCTCGGCGCCCGCGGACACCCCGAAGGGATGCTCGGCCAGGCGATGCATCGCGTCCGCGCCGAAGAAGCTGGCGAGGGCCAGGGCAATCGCGGTCGTCGCGATGAGTACGATTCCTCCCGCCGTGGTGCGGCGGCGAAAGCGCTCGAAGGGCGAAAGGATCCGCCCGAAAAGCGGCTCGAGCGGATAGCGGTCCCCGTTCCTGGAGTCATTTTGCCTAACGCCGCAGCACCAGGGCGAGCGCGGCGAGGACTAGCGCCGCGCCGACCAGCATCGGTACGGTGACCGACTCGCCGAGGAACAGCCAGCCCCACAGGATGCCGAGGACCGGGACCGCCAGGCCGACGGTGAGCGTGCGCGCGGGGCCGATGTCGCGGATCAGGCTGAAGAACGGCAGGTAAGCGAGGCCGCTGCAGAGCAGCCCGAGCGCGAGTAACGCGGCGGCGGCCTCGGTGGTCCAGGTGGAAGCTGGCGATGTCAGGGTCCAGAGCGGAGCCATGAGCACGGCCGCGAAGCTGATCGTGCCGGCGGCGGCGCCCATCGCGGGGAGGCGCCCAGCGCGCTGCTTGATCATCACGCCCGCCCAGCCCCACAGCGCCGCGCCCGCGATGGCGGCCGCGGTGCTGAGCAGCGTGCGGGCATTCAGCGCGACCGGGCCGAGGTTGACGATGAGCGCCACGCCGGCGATCCCGAGCACGAATCCGGCAATGCGGTCTCCGCCGAGGCGCTCGCCGAGGACCGGCGCCGCGATGACCGCGGCCGAGAGCGGCACGAGGCCATTGATGATCGCCAGATAGCCCGCCGGCAGCGAGGTCGCTGCGAAGGCGTAGCAGATGAACGGCAGCACGTTGTTCACCACGCTGAGCGCGAAGTAGTCCTTCCAGTGCTCGAGCGGCGCGACGCGCTGGCGCGCGAAGAAAACCACCCAGGGAACGAGGAACAGCGCCCCGAGGAGCGCGCGCACCTCGGCCACCGGCGCGGCGCCGAACACCGGCACCGCGATCCGCAGGAACAGGAACTGCAGCGACCACAAGGCGGCAAGAAGCAGCCACCGTCCCGCGTCGTAGGCTTGCACCTCTTGCTAGAGGTACACGCGCTTCATGTTCTCGGCCGGATAACGCGCGCCGGCGCCGGCGCCGACCGGCGCTGCGTCCGAGATCTTCCTCAGGTCGGTTTCCGAGAGTCTGACGTCAAGAGCGGCGATATTCTCGTCGAGGCGCTGTTTGCGCTTGGTGCCGGGGATCGCCACCACGTCCTTGCCCTGCGCCAGCACCCAGGCGAGGACGAGCTGCGCGGGGGTGCACTTCTTTTCTTTCGCGATCGCCTCGAGCCGGGCGAGGATCTGCATGTTCTTGTCCAGGTTCTCGCCCTGGAAGCGCGGATGCGCGAGGCGCCGGTCGCCCTCGGGCAGGTCCGCCTTGCCGTGCACCGAGCCGGTGAGCATGCTGCGGCCGAGCGGCGCGTAGGCGACCAGCGTGATGCCGAGCTCGCGTGTCGTCCGCAGCGTTTCTTCTCCTTCTTTTCTGTACAAGAGAGAGAATTCATTTTGCACTGCGGCGATCGGATGGACCTTGTGCGCGCGGCGGATCGTTTCCGGCCGCGCCTCGGACAGACCGAGCGCGCGCGCCTTGCCCTGCTCGACCAGCTTCTTCATCGCGCCGACGGTGTCCTCGATCGGCACGCTGGGGTCGACGCGATGCTGGTAGTAGAGGTCGATCACTTCGACGCCGAGGCGCTTCAGGCTCGCCTCGCACGCCTGCATCACGTATTCCGGCCGCCCGTCGACGCCCTGCTTGCCGTCGGCGCCTTTCACCTGGCCGAACTTCGTCACCACCAGCGCCTTGTCGCGCCAGCCGCCCTTGAGCGCGCGCCCGAGCAGCGTCTCGTTGTGGCCCCAGCCGTACATGTCGGACGAGTCGAGGTGGTTGACGCCGCGCTCGAGCGCGTAGTGGATGACGCCGATCGACTCCTCGTCGTTGGCGTTGCCGTATATGCCCGACATCGACATCAGGCCGAGACCGACGGCGGAGACTTCGAGGGGCGAGCGGCCGAGCTTGCGCTTTTCCATGGAATCCTTTCAGTGAGATGCGAAAACGAGAAGAAACGCTAAAAGAGATCGAAGTATTCTCGCTGCTCCCATTCGCTCACCTCGAGGTTGTAGCGCGCGATCTCGGCTTCCTTGATGGTGCAGTAGTAGTCGACGAACTGCCGCCCGAGCCCCTGGCACAGCGCTTCGTCCTTGCGCAGGCACTCGAGCGCCTCGGTGAGGGTGCGAGGCAGGAGCTCCGCCTTGGCCTCGTAGGGCGTGTCGGCGGGCGGCGGCGGCGAGAGCTTGCGGCTCATGCCGTCGAGCCCCGAATAGATCTGCGAGGCGAAATAGAGATAGGGATTGGCGGCGGGCTCGCCGGCGCGATTCTCGAGCCGCGTCGCGGGGTCGTTGGCGCCGCCGATGACGCGGATCAGCGCGCCGCGGTTGTCGCGGCCCCAGATCACCCGGTCGGGCGCGAGCGAGTAGGGCCGGTAGCGCTTGTAGCCGTTGATGGTCGGCGTCGCGAGCGCCGTGGCGCCACGCGCGTGCGCG
>DASYPG010000655.1:0-7813 GCA_036006885.1 Burkholderiales bacterium
CGGGACGAGGAAGCCTAACCGCAGAATCAGTGAAGAGCGTCCCTGGTGCTGGTGATGAGGATGCAGGTGCAACCGGTTTCGCTCCACACCCGGTTGTCACTGGTGCCTGGTTCTGCTCGATTGTAGTCACCGGGATGGAGCTTCCTGTCGTCTATCCAGAGCTCGCCTTCGAGCAGGTGTAGTTCCTCCACACCGGAGTGCGTGTGACGGGGATATTCTCCCCCCGACGCGAGCCGCACTAACATGCTGACGACGTGCCTATTCGCGTCGGTCGACAGCAGCTTGCAGGAAATCCCGGGCCCGACGGTATTCCAATCGGGTTCCGACCACCGCGATATCGGCGGCAGCTTGAGAACCCCGCCACTGTCTACCGCAACGCTCCCGGCAAGCAGGCGTTGCAGCGATGGCGCCGGGCGCAGGACGTCCGTCGGCCAGAAAGCGAAGGCTTCCAGGGCAGGTCGCAGCACCTCCAGCTCTTGGCGGCACCGCCAACAGGACGAAAGGTGGGCTCCAATCGCGAACACTTCGCCCGGCGAAAGAGCGCGCAAGGCGAATGCGCACACCAGTTCACCCTGGTCGCAGTCATTTGGCTGCGAAGGCGCGCTCATGGCTCCTCTCCTCCCGGCCAAAGCCCGCGCTAGCTTGTGCAGGCCGGAGCGAATTCGCTTCTTGATGGTTTCGGTGGGCTGATTAGTCCTTGCCGCTACTTCGGCGTGTGTCAGTTCCGAAAAGAAAGCGGCCTCGATCGCCTCGCGTTCGTGTGACGTCAGCACGGACAAGGCGGACCGCAGCGCCCGGCTCTCCTCCTTGACCTCCAGAGGATCGCCATATTCCTGCAGGCGGTCGATGGTCCTGAGACGTGCCTGATTCATGACCCAAGCCAGCACCGTACCGTTCGCCGGATCGAAGTGAGACGCACGTCGCCACACGTCATGGAATACGCCCAGCGTCAGCTCTTCGGCCATTTCACGGTTGCTGGTGATTCGCATGATCAAGGTGAAGACCGCGCGATGCGTGCGTGTGTACAGGGCGTGCAGCGCAAAATGGTCACCCGCGCTGATCGATTGCACGAGGGCAAACCAGTCAGTCTCGGGAATAAGAACCTGCGACGGGTCGGAATAGAGCACGTCGCCCAGCGTGCCGCGGGCGGCGTCGTGCGGCTTGTTCATCATGCGGCTGCCTCCCCGTCCACTTCTGCACCATGCCGCTCTCGAGGGCCAGTTTCAGCACCCACGGTGGCTCTTGTCGCTGGGGCAATCGTACTTGAGGCCATCACCCGCGAATGTCACGCGGATAGCTACATTCCTGTAGTGCGCCTAGTGAATTCGATCGCCTAGCCTAAGCTAGGGCGCCTCTGGCCGTGATCGGCCACAACTCCTCCACGACATTGCGGCGCACGCAGACGTACCAGTCGTAGAGGTTGACGGTCGGGTCGCAGTGGCCGGGGACGAGCATGAGCTTTTCGCCGAGCGCGGGGGGATTGGGGCCCTCGATGAAGCCGTGCTCGTCGGAGGCTTTGGTGAACTTGAGGACCTCTTTTCCCCACACGGTGGGCATGCCCGAATCGACGCTCGAAGCCTTGAGGCCGGCGTCGACGATGGCGGCATTGGGCGAAGGCCGGCTCATCACCGTGGCGAGCACGAAAAGCGCGTGCTCGAAGCGCGGCAGCGGCGCGGCCCATTCGTTGCGCGCGTAGTCGACGTCCATGAAGATGTACGAGCCGGGCTGGATCTCGTCCCACGCGCCGGACTCGACCTCGAACATGAACGTGCCGCTGCCGGCGCCGGTGACGATTGGCGTGTCGATGCCGTTGCGGCTGAAGAGCGCCTTGGTCGCGTTCACCGCTTCCGCGGCGCGCGCGATGTGGGCGCGGCGCTCGCCCATCGAGCGCACGTGCTGGGCGCGGCCATGGTAGGCCTGCAAGCCGCCGAAGCGCAGGCCGGGCGCTTTCGCGATCTCGCGCGCGAGGGCGAGTGCGGGCTCGCCGGGCGCGATGCCGCAGCGGCCCATGCCGACCTCGAGCTCGATGTAGACGTCGAGCCGCGCGCCGCTGGCGGCGATCTGGCGCAGGTTGTCGAGGTTGTCGACGCACACGCCGAGGTGCGCGCGCCGCGAAAGCGCGGCGAGGCGCGCGATCTTCGTCGCTCCGACGATCTCGTTGCTGACGAGGATGTCCTGCACGCCGCCCTCGACCAGCGCCTCAGCCTCCGACACCTTCTGGCAGCACACCCCGACCGCGCCCGCGGCGATCTGCCGCCTGGCGATGTCGGGGGACTTGTGGGTCTTCGCGTGCGCCCTCACCCGCACCTTTCCGGCCACCGCCCGGGCCAGCGTGTCGAGATTGCTCTCGAAAGCGTCGAGGTCGAGAACCAGCGCCGGCGTGTCGACCTCCTCGACGCGCTGACCGACCTCGGCCGGCGCTCTCTGGCTCATGCCGCCGCTCCCTGTGCCCGCTGGTGGAGCGCGAACCAGGCGAGTGCCGCCGCCACCAGAGCGATCAGCGGCAGCGCCATGAGATTGACGCGCTCCCAGCCGGCGGTGGTGACGGTCATTCCCGAGGTGAACGAAGAAATCACCATCATGATGAAGATGGCCTGGTCGTTGGCGCCCTGCGCCTTGGCGCGCTCCTCGGGGCGGTAGGTGTCGGTGAGAAGCGTGGTGCCTCCGATGTAAAGGAAGTTCCAGCCTACACCGAGAAGCACCAGCGACCACCAGAAATTGGCTACCGCCAGCCCGGCCAGCGCCACGCCGATGCAGACCAGGTTGAGCGCCGCCCCGGTCAGCATGACCGGCACCACGCCGAAGCGCCGGATCAGCCTGCCGGTGAAGAACGAGGGCGCGAACATCCCGACGATGTGCGAGGAGATGACGAACGCGGCATCGCCGAACGGGTGGCCGCAGGCCTGCATCGCGATCGGGGTCGAGGTCATGAGGAAGTTCATGACGCCGTAGCTCACCGCGCCGGAGAACACCGCGACGATGAATTTCGGCTGCGCCGCGATCACGGCGAGCGGCCGGCCGGAAGCAGCGCGCTCGGCCGCGGTCGGGGTCGGGATGCGCACCAAGCGCAGCAGGAGCACGGTGAAAAGCGCAAAGCCGATGAGCGCCAAATACGCGCCCAGGAATTTTGGCTGGAGGAGATCGATCGTGTAGCGGCTCGTCGCCGGGCCGATGATCCCGCCCACCAAGCCGCCGGCGAGGACCATCGAGATCGCGCTGGCACGCCGGTCCGGCGTCGCGATGTCCGCCGCGACGAAACGGTAATACTGGCCGAAGGCGTTGTACACGCCCCATACCAGCGTGCCCAGGCACAGGAGCCAGAAGCTGTGCATGGTGATTGCCGCCGCGCAGATCAGCGCGCCGGCGATGCCGAAGAAGGTGCCCAGGGTGATGCCGCGCTGCCGGCCGGCGCGCTTCATGTAGAACGACGCCGGCATCGTGGAGATCGCTCCACCGAGCACCCAGCACGTCACCGGCAGCGTGGCGAGCCCGGCGTAGGGCGCCAGCGACAGCCCCGCCAGGCCGTTGATTGCAATGAGGGTCGAATTGTTCGCGAACAGCAGCGCCTGGCACGCGGCGAGCAAGCCGATATTGCGCCCCTCATTGCGCTTGTTACTGTCTGGATATACAGTATCGATCATGCCCCCTGATTCTACGAAACCGCGGCTCCACATGCGGGGCGCGCGCTCCTTCATGCAGGGCCGTTTCGAAAGCGCGGCGCGCGAGGCGTTCGACGACGGCTGGACCCCGGACGAGCCGCCGGCGAGCGAGCTCAAGACCGAGATCACCATCGAGCGCGCGCGCTCCATCGTTTCGCACAACGACTCGCCCGACGTCGGCTTCGACCGCTCGATCAACCCCTACCGGGGCTGCGAGCATGGCTGCATCTACTGCTACGCCCGCCCGAGCCACGCCTATCTCGAGCTCTCGCCGGGCCTCGACTTCGAGACCAAGCTCTTCGCCAAGACCAACGCCGCCGAGCTGCTGCGCGAGGCGCTCGCGCGGCCTGGCTACAAGCCGCAGCCGATCGCGCTCGGCGCCAACACCGACTGCTACCAGCCGATCGAGCGCAGGTTCAAGATTACCCGCCAGATCCTCGAGGTGCTCGCCGAGTGCGAGCATCCGGTCACTCTGGTCACCAAGTCGGCCCTGGTGGAAAGAGACCTCGATCTGCTGGGGCCCATGGCGGCGAAGAACCTGGTGAAGGTGTTCGTCTCCATCGGCACGCTCGACCGCGAGCTGGCAAGGAAGCTCGAGCCGCGCGCTGCAGCCCCTCAGCGCAGATTGGATGTATTGCGGGCGTTGTCGAAAAGCGGAGTGCCCTGCGGCGTGATGGTGGCGGCCCTGATCCCCGCGCTGAACGACAAGACCATGGAACACGTCCTGGAGGCCGCGGCGCAAGCCGGCGCGGCCGAGGCCGCCTATGTCATCATGAGGCTCCCCAACGAGCTGAAGGACCTCTTCAGGGAGTGGCTTGCAGAGCACTATCCGCAGCGCGCCGAGCACGTCATGAGCGTCATTCGCGACATGCGCGGCGGCAAGGATAATGATCCCCGCTTCGGCACGCGCATGAGCGGAACGGGCAACTATGCCGAGCTCATGGAAAAGCGCTTCGACATCGCCTGCCGAAAGTTTGGCCTGAACAGCCACGGCGCGCCGCGCGCTCGAGCCGAGCTCGACTGCTCGCGCTTCCGGCCGCCCTCGTCCGGCGGCCAAATGATGCTTTTCTGAGGGATGCCTTACTGAAAAAGCTGCGGCCCGTCTGGCTGGCGCTCGGCTGGGCGATGGTCGCGGGCGTCGTCTGGCTCTCGCTCACGCCTTCGCCACCGAAGGTCGATTTCGAGCAAAGCGACAAGGTCGGCCACTTCCTGGCCTATGGCGGCCTGATGTTCTGGTTCTCGCAGCTCTACTTCGAGCGAAAGGTGCGCCTCGCGTATGCCGCGGGTTTCGCGGCGATGGGCGTGGCGCTGGAATTCATCCAGGGCTGGACCGGCTACCGCAGCTTCGAGCTCTACGACATGCTCGCCGACGGCGTCGGCGTCGCCGTGGGCTGGGCCGCGGCGCTCATCCTCCCCAGAGTCTTGCCCGGAGCGGAAACAGGAATGCGGTAAGCGAAAAATTGCTCTGACCCCTTTTTCTTGAATCCGCTCATTTGATCCAAGGCACCGAGCGGCTGCTCGCCGCCCCCATCGTGCCCACGCTTGCGCGGCTCTCCGCGCCGGGCGTGCTGCTGGTCGCGTTCCAGTCGCTGGTGTCGGTCGGCGATACCTACTTCGTCGGCCGCCTCGGTACTGCACCGCTCGCCGGCCTCGCGCTCGTGTTCCCGCTCATCATGCTGCTGCAGATGACGTCCGCGGGCGCCATGGGCGGCGGAGTGTCTTCGGCCATCGCCCGCGCGCTCGGCTCGGGTAACCTGCCGGCGGCGCGGCGCCTCGTCGTGCATGCGCTCGTCATCGCCGCCGGCATGGGCGCGGCTTTCACCGTGCTCATCGTGCTGCTCGGACCAGCCGTCTACGGACTCCTCGGCGGCAGGGATGAAACGCTCGCCAACGCCGTGCACTATAGCAACGTAGTGTTCACCGGCGCGATCACGGTGTGGATGGCGAACACCCTTTCGAGCGTGCTACGCGGCACCGGCAACATGCTGGTGCCTGCGCTCACACTGATCGTCGCTGCGGTGGTGCAATTGCCGCTGTCGGGCTTCCTCGTCAGCCGCATCGGCATCGCGGGCGCCGGCGTCGCCTACGTCACCGCCTTCGGCATCGCCGCCGCGGCGATGGCGGTCGCGGTGTTCCGTCGCTCGAGCACGCTGCGCCCCGCCCGCGCCGACCTGCGGCTGGAATGGCGCCTCTTCCGGGAGATCCTGCGCGTGGGCGGCATTTCGGTGCTGTCTTCGTTCCAGACCGTGCTCACCGCAGTGGTCCTGACCGGCTTCGTCGGCCGCTACGGCCCGGGCGCCCTCGCCGGCTACGGCGTGGGCCTGCGCCTGGAGCTGTTGCAGATCCCGCTCGTGTTCGCGGTCGGCCAGGCGATGGTGGTGCTGGTCGGAATCCACATCGGCGCCGGACGCCCCGAGCGGGCCAAGCGCATCGCCTGGATCGGAACCGCCTTCGCCGCGTCGATCAGCCTTTCGATCGGGGTCGTGGCGACGCTGGTGCCGCTCGGCTGGGTCGGTCTCTTCAGCTCCGATCCCGCGGTGCTTGAAAGCGGCTCGCTCTATCTGCGCACCGTCGCCCCGTTCTATCCGATGCTCGCGGCGAACATCGCGCTCTACTTCGCGTCCCAGGGCGCCGGCAAGGTCCTGTGGCCGGTGCTCGCGGGCACCGCGCGCCTGGTCATCGTCATCGCCGGCGCCGCCGCGGCCACGCTCGGCGGCATCTTCGCCGTCATCGCGACGGCGATGGCGGTGTCCGGGCTGCTCACCATCTGGTTCGTTGCGCGCACGAAGTGGTCATAGCAAGATAGGCGATGTACGAATCGCTCTCCGAGACGCTGGCAGACGCGGCGCGCGGGGCAAAGCTCTCGCCCGCGATGGCCGAGCTGACGCGGAAACTGCTGATCGACGTGGCTGGGCTATGTGTCGCCGCCCGCCACGCCGATTACGTGCAGGCAGCGCTCAAAGGCTGGGAGTCGAACGGGCGCTGCACGGCGATCGGCCACGCCCGCAGCCTCGATGCGGCCGGCGCGGCTTTCGTCAACGGCACCGCGGCGCACGGCGAGGACTTCGACGACACGTTCGAAGGCGGGCCGGTGCACGCCGGCGCCGTGGTGGTGCCCGCGGTACTCGCGGTTGCCGAACGGGAAAAGCTTTCCGATTCCACTGCAGTTCAAGCGATAGCGGTCGGCGTGGAATTCATGTGCAGGGCAAGCCTCGTCGCCCCCAAGCTCATCCACAAGGCGGGTTTTCATCCCACGGCCGTGCTCGGCGCGATGGGGGCGGCCGCAGCCGTTTCAACGCTTTTAAGACTTTCGAAAGACCAATTCGTGAACGCGTTGGGAATCGCGGGCTCCATGGCCTCCGGAATCATCGAATACCTGGCTGAAGGGGCCTGGACCAAGCGGTTGCACCCCGGCTGGGCAGCGCAGTCGGGGATCCGCGCCGCCGATCTCGCCCACGCCGGCTTCGTCGGGCCGCGCACGGTGCTCGAGGGCACGCACGGCTTCTATCACGGCTTCGCCCGCACGACGCAGGGGGAGTGGGCGAAGCTCACCGACGGCTTCGGCAGCCGCTGGATCGCCGAGTCGCTCGCCTTCAAGGTTTACGCCTGCGGGACCATGACGCATCCGTATATCGACTGTGCACGCCGCCTCGCTCCACGTGTGAGATTGGATGAAATTCTGGAAATCACCTGCGAAGTTGCCGAGGGCACGGTGCATCGGCTGTGGGAGCCGCTCGCCGCGAAGCGCGAGCCGCCGAACGCCTACGCCGCCAAGTTCAGCCAGCCCTACTGCATCGCCGCCGGGTTCGTGCTCGGCCACGCCGGGCTCGATGCGTTCACCGAGGAGCGCGTGCGCGACCCGCGCCTGCTCGCGGTCGCATCGAAAGTGCGCTACGAGATCGACCCGGACAACCCCTACCCCGACGAGTTCACCGGCCACGTGCGCGTGCGGATGACGGACGGAACGGTGCACGAGGAACGCCAGGCGCATTTCCGCGGCGGCGCGCACGAGCCGCTGTCGCGCGAGGATCTCGAGGAGAAGTTCCGGCTGAACTGCGCGCACGGTGGCTGGCCCGCCGAACGGGCCGCGCGGTTTCTTGATTTTGTGGCGACCGGCTTCAGCGGCCCGGTCGATCTGACCGGATTTCGCTGAA
>DASYPG010000656.1:0-3496 GCA_036006885.1 Burkholderiales bacterium
CCGCGGGATGGCCCGGGATGCGCACGCCGATGGTCTTGCGGGCGCTCGCGCGGCGCGGCACCTGGCGCCGCGCGGGCAGGATGAAGGTGTAGCTTCCAGGCGTCACGCTTTTCAGCAACCGAAAGCGCGCGTCGTCCACGACGGCATAGGCCGAGATCTCCGAGAGGTCGCGGCACATGAGCGTAAGGCGGTGGCGTTCGTCGAAGCCGCGGATGCGCCGCAGCCGCTCGAGCGCGGCGGTGGCGCCGAGCTCGCAGCCGAGGGCGTAGCACGAGTCGGTGGGATAGGCGATGAGCCCGCCCTGCTTCACCGCTTCGGCGGCGAGGCGGATCAGCCGCTTCTGGGGATGCGTCGGATGGACCGAGAGAAACTGCGCCATCAGCCGAGGAGGAACTCTTCGACCAGCCGCGCCACTTCCTCCGGTTGGTCATGGTGGAGCATATGGCCCGCGTCTCGCACCGTCACATGCTTGAGGTTCTTGAAGGAATTTCTGCGTTCTGCGTGCTGGGCCTCGCCGAGCCCGAGCCGCTTCAGCGTGTCTGATTCGGCGGCGTCGACCCAGAGCACCGGGGCGCTCACCTCGCGCCAGCAGGCCTGCACTTCCTCGATGCGGTAAAGCAGCGGATTCACGATCTTGTGCGCCGGGTCGCCGCGCAGCACGACGGTTTGCCCCTCCTCTCTGCCCCAGTGGCGCGCGAGGAAGTCCGCCTTTTCCCGGGTCAACCTGGGATTGCCCTCCCGTAGGCGTCCGGCCAGTGCGTCGAAGTCCTTGTAGGGACGAAGCGACGGCCGCTCGTGCAGCTCGTTCAGCCAGCGCGCATAGCGCTTGGGCGCCTGCTCCGGCCGGGTGGGCGCCATGCCGAAGCCTTCCAGGTTGACGAGCCTCGCCACACGCTGGGGCCGGATGCCGGCATATAGAGCTGCAACATTGCCTCCGAGGCTGTGGCCCACCAAGTTGACCGCATCTCGAGGGGCAAAGTGCTCGAGGATCTTGTCCAGATCGGCCAGGTAGTCCGGAAACCAGTACGAGTCGGAGCGTCCCCACTCGGTGAGGCCATAGCCGCGCCAATCGGGCGCGTAGACATCCCATTCGCCTGCGAGCGCGTCGACGACGAACTGGAACGAGGCCGAGACGTCCATCCAGCCGTGCAGCAGAAACACTCTCGGCGCGCCGGAATGACCGGACGGCGCGGACCAGCGGCGCACGTGGTAGCGCAGGCCGCGGATCGGAAGGAAAAGCGATGCGCTCTCTCTCAATGCGCGAATCCGAAATCGACCTGCGGCCGCCGGCCGCTGACCAGGTCGGCGAGCGCCCTGCCCGAGCCGCAGGCGAGCGTCCAGCCGAGCGTGCCGTGGCCGGTGTTGAGGAACAGGTTGGAGAGCTGCGAGCCCCCCACGATCGGCACGTTGCCCGGCGTCGCAGGACGCAGCCCCGCCCAGCTCTCGTACGTCGTGACGCTGCGCAACGCCGGGAACAGGTCGACGATCCGCCGCGCGATCGCCGCGCAGCGCACCGGGCTCACCGTGGTGTCATAGCCCGCGAGCTCGGCGGTGCCGGCGGCGCGCAGCCGGTTGCCGAGGCGCGAGATCACGATCTTGTGCGCTTCGTCGGTGAGGCTCACCGTAGGCGCGGCTGCGGCATGCTCGGGCCCGAGCGGCAGCGTGATCGAGTAGCCCTTGAGCGGATACACCGGAACGTGCACGCCGAGCGGCTTGAGCAGGAGCGGGCTGTAGCTTCCGAGCGCTACGACATACGCATCGGCCTCCAGCATTACGTCGTCAACCTGGACTCCGCTTACTTTACCGTTCGAGGTCTGAATCGCCCGAGCCACGCTGTCGTAGCGGAAGCGCACGCCGCGGCGCGCCGCGAGCCGCGCGAGCTCCTCGGTGAAACGGCGGGCGTCGCCCGACTCGTCGCGCGGCGCGTAGATCCCGCCGGTGACCGGGACCGCGGAATCCCGCAGCGCCGGCTCGAGCTCGAGGCATTCCGGTGCGGACTTCACCTGGCGCTCGATGCCCAGAGCGCGCGCCGCTTCGGCGTCGCGCGCCAGCACCTCGAAGTCGCGGCCGTCGGTGGCGAAATGCAGGATCCCGCGGCTCAGCTCGTCGTAGCGCAGGCCGGTTTTCTCGCGCAGCTCGCGCAGGCAGTCGCGGCTGTACTGCGCGAGCCCGGCAAGCTCGCGGCAGTTGCGCTCGAACCGGCCTGGCAGGCATTCCAGGACGAAGCGCAGGACCCACATCCACTGCGCCCAATCGGCCCGCGCCCGAAATAGGAGCGGCGCGTCCTCTTGGCCCAGCCAGCGCAGGATCTTGGGCAGCACCGAGGGCTTCGCCCAGGGCTCGGCGTGGCCGGCGGAGATCTGGCCGCCGTTCGCGAACGAGGTTTCCATGGCGGCGCTCGGCTGGCGCTCCACCACGCTCACCTCGTGGCCCGCCTCGGCGAGGTACCAGGCGCTGGCCACGCCGACCACGCCGGCGCCGAGAACGAGCAGTCTCACTCGATTATCATAGCGCCATGCCCCTTTTCGCCATCGGCGAGCGCCGGCCCGAGCTGCGCGGCGAGCACCACTTTATCGCGCACGACGCGACGCTCGTGGGAAGCATCGTGCTCGAGGACAACGTCAACGTCTGGTTCCAGACCGTCATCCGCGCCGACAACGACCAGGTGGCCATCGGCGAGGGCTGCAACATCCAGGACGGCTCGGTGCTGCACGTCGATCCGGGCTATCCCATGGCCCTCGGTCGCCGGGTGAGCATCGGCCACAAGGTCATGCTGCATGGCTGCACCATCGGCGAGGGCTCGCTCGTCGGCATCAATAGCGTGGTGATGAACGGCGCTCGCATCGGCCGCAGCACGCTGATCGGCGCCAACACGCTGATCGCTGAGGGCAAGGAAATCCCCGACGGCGTGCTGGTTCTGGGCTCGCCGGGCAAGGTGGTGCGCGAGCTCAGGCAGGAGGAAAAGGATTTCCTGCTCAAGATCGCGCAAGGCTACATCGACCGCTCGCGGCTCTACCGAACCAGCCTGAAGCAAATCTAGTTACTTCGGCGCCATCCGGATCGCGCCGTCGAGGCGGATGGTTTCGGCGTTCAGCATCTCGATCTCGACGATCGCCTTCACCATCTGGGCATACTCCGCGGGCCGCCCGAGGCGCGAAGGAAACGGCACCTGCTTGCCGAGCGAGTCCTGCGCGTCCTTCGGCAGCCCGGCGAGCATCGGCGTCTCGAAGATGCCCGGCGCGATCGAGCACACACGGATGCCGTTGCGCGAGAGGTCGCGCGCGATCGGCAGTGTCATGCCGACGATGGCGCCCTTGGAGGCCGAATAGGCGGCCTGGCCGATCTGGCCGTCGAAGGCGGCAACCGAGGCGGTGTTGACGATCACGCCGCGCTCGCCGCCGGCGTTGGGCGAAGCCTTCGCCATCGCGTCCGCGGCGAGGCGGATCATGTTGAAGGTCCCGATGACGTTCACCGTGACGACTTTCTGGAACCGGCC
>DASYPG010000657.1:0-2512 GCA_036006885.1 Burkholderiales bacterium
GATGTCGAACGAGCCCGGGAAGGCCGCAACGCACAGGAAGATGCGCGCGGGCGACCCTGCGGGAAAGTAACGTGCATAGACCTCGTTGAACTCGTCGAAGCGCGCTGCCTCGGTGCAGTAGATGTTGCACTTGACCACGCGCTCGAGCGTGGAACCGGCGGCCTCGAGGCAGCGCTTCATCTGATCGAGAACGATCTGCGCCTGCTCGCGGAACGGACGCCGGGTCGTTTCGCCGGTGGCGGGATCGAATGGCGGCAGGCCGGAGACGAAGACGAAGCCGCCCGCGGCCACGACCGGAAAGATCGGTCCTTTCCGGCGACGCTCCAGGTAGGTCGAGAACGGCTCGACGCGGACCGCCCTGCGTTCCACACGCACTCCGCAATGATCGGCTGGACAACGATTGTGCGCGCGGTGTAGCGTCTACGTTTCACGCAAAGGTGAAATATGGATGGATCCGACCTCGCGCGCATCGCCGGGCTCTTCGCCGACCCGTCGCGGGCGCGCATCCTGCGCACCCTGATCGACGGCACGCTGCGCCCGGCGGGCGAGCTCGCGTTCGCGGCCAACATCTCCGCGCAGTCCGCCAGCGCGCACCTCGCGAAGCTCGTTGACGGCGGGCTGCTCGAGCTGCAGGCGCAGGGGCGCCACCGCTATTTCCGCATCGCCAACCCCGAGGTGGCCGACGCGGTCGAAAGCCTGGGATCGCTCGGCGAGACGCTGCGGCCGCGCGCGCCGCGCCCGCCGGCGCTCCCCAGGGCGGCGCCGCCGCAGTTCCTTCGCGCACGCACCTGCTACGACCACCTCGCGGGCGAGACCGCGGTGCAGGTCTGCGCGGCCATGCTGAAGGCGCGCTGGCTCCTCCCGCAGGGCCGCGATTTCGGCCTGACCCCCCTCGGCGAGGAGCGGCTTGGGGCACTCGGCCTCGACGTCGAGGCGGCGCACGCGTCGCGGCGCGCCTTCGCGCGCGCCTGCGTGGACCTCACGCAAAGGCGGCCGCACATCGGCGGCGCGCTCGGCGAGGCGCTCCTCGAGATGTACCTCGCGCGCGGCTGGATCCTGCGCATGCGCCGCTCGCGCGCCGTCAGCATCACGCCGAAGGGCACCGAGGCGTTCGGCAGGCTCTGCGCATGAGCCGCGAGCGCGCGATGGCGTTCGAGCGTGCGTGGCTGAGGGTGCTCGGCGTCTTGCTTCTCACCTACGCCGGCACGAGCCTGCTCCACCACGTGCACAACGCGGAGTTCCTGCGCGAGTATCCCAACATGCCGGCGTGGATCACCCGGCCGGCGGTGTACGCCGCATGGCTCGGCGAGACGATGCTCGGCGGCGCCGGCTATCTGCTCCTGCGCCGCGGCCATCCCGCGTTCGGCCTCGGCGTCATCGCCGTTTACGCCGCGCTCGGGTTCGACGCTTTCGCGCACTACGTCCTCGCGCCCGCGGCGGCGCACACGATAGCTATGAACGCCACGATCTGGCTCGAGGCCGCCGCAGCGGCGCTGGTCTTCGTCGCCATCGCCGCTCTCGCGCGACGCCCTTGATTCGGGCCGGCCGCTACTGGCGGATGTGGTAGAGCCCGCCGCCGCCGTAGTCGACCACGTAGAGCTCGCCATCCAGGCCTTCGCCGAAGGATGAGGGGGAGAGACCGGAGGAAAAGCCGTCCGTCATCTCGAGCACGCCCTGCGCGGTGGCGTCGATACTGAAAATCGTGCCGAACCCGAAGTCGGCGAATATGTAGCGTCCCACGAGCCCCTGGAAGCGCGTGCCGCGGTAGACGTAGCCGCCGGTCACGGTGACGCCGACGTTGCGGCCGTACTGGGCGACCGGTGGTATGAATGGCCCCGGCACGCCGCAGCTAACGTCGGTGTTGGTGCGCGTGCCCTCGAAGCAGCGCCAGCCGTAATTACCTCCGAGGTCCACGCGGTCCACTTCCTCGACCGCATTCTGGCCGACGTCGCCCACCCAAAGCTGTCCGGTGGCGCGGTCGAAGCTCCAGCGCCAGGGGTTGCGCAAGCCGATGGCGAAGATCTCGGGGCAGGGCTGCGACCCGGTGCCGTTCGTGTTGCAGAGCGTGGCGCTGCTTGAGAACGGATTGCTGGGCGGAATGCGATAGCGGACCGTGCCAGTGGTTCCGGAAATGTCGATGCGCAGCATCTTGCCGAAGAGGGTGTTCGTGTTCTGCGCGTTACCGATCATGCCGTGCTGGTCATTGCCGCCGCCGCCGTCGCCGATGCCTGCGAACAGGAAACTGCCGGGTCCGAACGCGAGGTTGCCGCCGTTGTGGTTCGACTCGTTGTTCGGCTTCGGGAGGGTAATGAGGATGTGCTCCGTGGCCGGGTTGAGGGTCGCGCCGTTGTCTGTGGTACTGAACTCGGACAGACGCGACATCAGCACCGGCCCGGGTTCCGTGTGCGAGTAGAAGAGATACACGCGCGGGTCGGCTGGAAAGTTCGGGTGGAACGCCATGCCGAGGAGGCCCGCCTCGCCGTCCATCGTCACCCGGCCCGTGATGTCGATG
>DASYPG010000658.1:0-1629 GCA_036006885.1 Burkholderiales bacterium
GTGCACCCGGGCTCGGTGCCCGAGGAGTGGCGCGACTACTTCGACCGGCTGCAGCAGGTCCCGGGCTCGAGCGCCAAGGACGTGGCGCACGCGCCGGTGGTGGAGTCGTTCGTCCAGAGGGCGAAGCGCGGCGAACTTGGAGGTTCTCCAAGGACCTTGCCTCAGGAGCCCGTGGCCCCGGAGCGCCTTCAGGTGGCGGCGCTGCTGCTGGTCACCGCCTACCGCATTTCCGGCGCGCGCTGGGCCACGGTGGACCCGCTGAAGCGCATGCCGCGGCCGCCGCAGCCCGAGCTCGAGCCGGGCTTCTACGACCTGACCGAGGCCGACCTTGAGCAGGTGGTCAACTCGGGCTCCTACGTCGGCCTCGACCGGGTGTCGCTGCGCACGCTGCTGCAGGCGCTGCGCGACACCTACTGCCGCAACATCGGCTTCGAGTACATGTTCATCAGCGACCGGACCCAGCGGCAGTGGATCCAGGAGCGCATCGAGACCACGCGCGCGACGCCGCAGCTCACCAACGAGCAGAAGAAGCGCCTGCTGCAGAAGCTGACCGAGGCCGAGCACCTCGAGCGCTACCTGCACACGAAGTACGTCGGCCAGAAGCGCTTTTCGCTCGAAGGCGGCGAAAGTCTGATCCCGTCGATCGACGAGCTGATCCAGCGCGCTGGCGCGAACGGCGTGCAGGAGATCGTGCTCGGCATGGCGCACCGCGGGCGCCTGAACGTGCTGGTGAACGTGCTCGGCAAGATGCCGGCGGATCTGTTCCTCGAGTTCGAGGGCAAGCAGCCGAACGAGCTGCCCTCGGGCGACGTGAAGTACCACAACGGCTTTTCCTCGGACATCTCGACCCCCGGCGGCCCGGTGCACCTGTCGCTCGCGTTCAACCCGTCGCATCTCGAGATCGTCAACCCGGTCGTCGAAGGGTCCGTGCGGGCGCGCCAGCGCCGGCGGGACGACAAGACCGGGGACCAGGTGCTGCCGATCCTGGTGCACGGCGACGCCGCGTTCTCAGGCCAGGGCGTGGTGATGGAGACGCTGAACCTGTCCGGCACCCGTGGATACGGTACTGGAGGAACGATTCATTTGATTGTGAACAACCAGATCGGCTTCACCACCTCCGACCCGCGCGACACCCGCTCCACGCTCTATTGCACCGACGTCGCGAAGATGGTCGAGGCGCCGATCCTCCACGTGAACGGCGACGACCCCGAGGCGGTGTTGTTCGTGACGCAGCTCGCGCTCGACTTCCGGCGCCAGTTCCACAAGGACGTGGTGATCGACCTGGTGTGCTTCAGGAAGCTCGGCCACAACGAGCAGGACGAGCCGGCGGTGACGCAACCGCTCATGTACAAGAAGATTACCCAGCACCCGGGCACGCGCAAGCTCTACGCCGACCGGCTGGTCGCGCAGGGCCTCATCGGCGCGGACGAGGCCGAGCAGATGATCCGGCATTACCGCGCGACGCTCGACGCCGGCAAGCAGACCGTGAGCCCGGTGCTGTCGAACTTCAGGAGCAAGTTCGCGGTCGACTGGGCGCCGTTCCTCAACTCCAAGTGGACCGACGCCGCGGATACCCATGTGCCGCTCGCGGAGCTACAGAGATTGACCGAAAGAGTCACTACGGTGCCG
>DASYPG010000659.1:0-5727 GCA_036006885.1 Burkholderiales bacterium
CCGTGAAGTGGGCTCCGAAGGCATTCTCGGCGGCCAGGCCCGGGTCGAGGGCGTGTCGGGCACCTGGAAGGACCTCACCGAGTCGGTGAACTTCATGGCCGGCAACCTCACCTCGCAGGTGAGGAACATCGCCGAGGTGACGACCGCGGTTGCGGCGGGCGACCTCTCCAAGAAGATCACGGTAGACGTGAAAGGCGAGATCGCGGAGCTCAAGAACACCATCAACACGATGGTGGACCAGCTTCGATCTTTTGCATCTGAAGTCACCAGGGTGGCCAGAGAAGTCGGTACGGACGGAAAACTCGGCGGCCAGGCCGACGTGCAGGGCGTGGCCGGCACCTGGAAGGACCTCACCGAATCGGTGAACTTCATGGCCGGCAACCTCACCTCGCAGGTGCGCAACATCGCCGAGGTGACCACCGCGGTCGCGGTGGGGGATCTTTCCAAGAAGATCACGGTGGATGTGAAGGGCGAGATCCTCGAGCTGAAAAACACCATCAACACGATGGTGGACCAGCTCCGGTCTTTCGCAGCAGAGGTCACCAGAGTGGCCCGGGAAGTCGGTACTGAAGGAAAGCTCGGCGGCCAGGCCGACGTGCAGGGTGTCGCGGGCACCTGGCGTGACCTGACCGACTCGGTGAACTTCATGGCCGGCAACCTCACCTCGCAGGTGAGGAATATCGCCGACGTGACCAAGGCGGTGCAGGCGGGCGACCTCTCGCGCAAGATCACGGTGGACGTGAAAGGCGAGATCCTCGAGCTCAAGAACACCATCAACACGATGGTGGACCAGCTCTCGTCGTTCGCCTCGGAAGTCACCCGGGTGGCGCGTGAAGTGGGAACCGAAGGCCGCCTCGGCGGCCAGGCCGAGGTGCGCGGGGTGTCGGGCGTGTGGAAGGACCTCACCGACAACGTGAACTTCATGGCAGGCAACCTCACCTCGCAGGTACGCGGCATTGCCAAAGTCGTGACCGCGGTGGCCAACGGCGACCTGAAGCAGAAGCTCACGGTGGAGGCGAAGGGCGAGATCGCGGCCCTTGCCGAGACGATCAACAGCATGACCGACACGCTCGCGACCTTCGCCGACCAGGTGACCACGGTGGCGCGCGAGGTCGGCGTGGAAGGCAAGCTCGGCGGCCAGGCCAAGGTGCCGGGCGCCGCGGGCATCTGGAAGGGCCTCACCGAGAACGTGAACGAGCTCGCGGCGAACCTGACCACTCAGGTGCGCGCGATCGCCGAGGTCGCGACGGCGGTGACGCAGGGCGACCTGACCCGCTCGATCACGGTCGAGACGCAGGGCGAGGTGGCGGCGTTGAAGGACACCATCAACGAGATGATCCGCAACCTCAAGGACACGACGCAGAAGAACACCGAGCAGGACTGGCTGAAAACGAACCTGGCCAAGTTCTCCCGCATGCTGCAGGGCCAGCGCGACCTGCACACCGTCGGCCAGATGATTCTCTCCGAGCTCGCGCCGGTGGTCGGCGCGCACCAGGCCGAGTTCTACGTCCTGACCAAGCCCGAGAACGACAGCTCGAAGCTGACGCTGCTCGCGAGCTACGCCTCGAAGGGCCGGCGCGCTCACGGCAAGGAAATGGACATCGGCGAGGGGCTGGTCGGCCAGTGCGCGATCGAGAAGCGCAAGCTCCTCCTGACCAACGTGCCCTCCGATGCGTTCCGCATCGCGACCGGCCTCTCGGACACCGGCGCGCTCGACGTGCTGGTGATGCCGGTGGTGTTCGAGGGCGAGGTTCGCGGCGTGATGGAGCTCGCCTCGCTCGAGCACTTCAATCCCTCGCACCAGGCCTTCCTCGATCAGCTCACCGAGTCGATCGGCATCGTGATCAACACGATCGAGGCCAATACCCGGACCGAGGACCTGCTCAAGCAGTCGCAGTCGCTCGCCGAGGAGCTGCAGCAGACCAACCAGGAGCTGGAGGAGAAGGCGCGCCAGCTCGCGCACCAGAACCAGGAGGTCGAGCGCAAGAACACCGAGGTGGAGCAGGCGCGCCAGGCGCTGGAGGAGAAGGCGAAGCAGCTCGCGCTCACCTCCAAGTACAAGTCGGAATTCCTGGCGAACATGTCGCACGAGCTGCGCACGCCGCTGAACAGCCTGCTGCTGCTCTCCGACCAGCTCACGCGCAACGCCGAAGGCAACCTCAACCAGCGCCAGGTCGAGGCGGCCAAGACCATCCACGCCTCGGGCAACGATCTGCTCGCGCTGATCAACGACATCCTCGATCTCTCGAAGATCGAGTCGGGCACGGTGCAGGTCGACGTCAGCGAGCTGCGCCTGCTCGACCTGCAGCGCTACGTCGAGCGCACCTTCCGGCACATCGCCGAATCGAGCCGCGTCGGCTTCAACATCCAGCTCGACGCGACGCTGCAGCGCTCGATGCACACCGACATCAAGCGCATGCAGCAGATCATCAAGAACCTGCTGTCGAACGCCTTCAAGTTCACCCACGAGGGCTCGGTCAACTTCTCGGTCGCGCCGGCCGCTTCGGGCTGGTCGGCCGAGAACGACGAGCTCAACCGGGCCGGCCAGGTGGTCGCGTTCTCGGTGGCCGACACCGGCATCGGCATCTCGCCCGACAAGCAGCAGATCATCTTCGAGGCGTTCCAGCAGGCCGACGGCTCCACCTCGCGCAAGTACGGCGGCACCGGCCTGGGCCTCGCCATCAGCCGCGAGCTTTCGAAGCTCCTCGGCGGCGAGATCCGCCTGGTCAGCTCGCCCGGCGTCGGCAGCACCTTCACCCTGTACCTGCCGCTCGCCTACGCGTCTTCGCGCCGCGCACCGACGCTGCTGCTGCGCCAGCCGGCGATCGAGCTGCCGGTGTCGGCGGCGCCGGCGCGCCCGGCTGAAGTCGAGCCGATCTATACCGAGCCGGAGGTGGAGTCGGAGGCCAACGAGACCGGCGACGACCGCGCCGAGCTCAAGGCCGACGATCTGTCGATCCTGATCGTGGAGAACGACCTGGCGTTCGCGCGCATGCTGCTCGAGGCGGCGCGCCAGCAGGGCTTCAAGGGCCTGGTGGCGGGCACCGCGGCGAGCGCGCTGTCCAAGCTCAAGGAGCACCAGCCTTCGGTCATGACCCTCGACATCTTCCTGCCCGACATGCAGGGCTGGCGGATTCTCGATCGCCTGAAGGCGGACCTCTCCACGCGCCACGTGCCGGTGTGCGTGGTTTCGACCGACGATTCGCGCGAGCGCGCACTCAATTCAGGCGCGATCGGCTTCATCAGCAAGCCGGTGCATTCCCGCGAAGTGATCGACGAGGCGTTCGCCAGGCTGAAGACCTACGTCGTCAGCGCGAAGAAGACGCTGCACCTGCTGATGGCGGCCGGTCCGGAGCGCGACGCGCTGATCGAGCGCCTCGGCACGGACGACATCGAGGTCTACGCCACCGACGACAAGGGCGCGCTGTGCGAGCGCCTGCGGCGGGAGTCGGTCGATTGCCTGGTGGTGCAAAGCGGCGTGGGGGAGCTGCAGCCGAACGACCTGCTGGAGGTGATCGAGGAGCAGGCGGTGACGCGGCAGCTGCCGATCGTCCTCTATGGGCCGGAAGGCGGCAGCACGCTCGCCAGCTGGAAGCGCTCCGACGGGGTGTTCGCCCTGCGCGAAGTGCGCTCGGTCGAGCGCCTGCTCGACACGATCTACTTCTTCCTGCACCGCAGCATCATGGGCCTCCCCCAGGGCGAGCGCCAGGCGGTCCAGGACCTGCATAACTCGAGCCGCGTGCTCGAGGGCAAGAAGGCCCTGATCGTCGACGACGACATGCGCAACATCTTCGCGCTGTCCACGGTGCTGCACGACCAGGGCATGAACATGGTGTCGGCCAACAACGGCCGCGAGGCCATCCGCCTGGTGAAGGAGGAGCCGGGCATCGACATCGTGCTGATGGACATCATGATGCCGGAAATGGACGGCATCACTACCATGCAGGAGATCAGGAAGCTGCCGGAGAAGAAGGACCTGCCGATCATCGCGGTCACCGCCAAGGCGATGAAGGGCGACCGCGAGAAGTGCATCCGCGCCGGCGCCTGGGACTACCTCTCCAAGCCGGTGGATACCATCCACCTGCTCGCGGTGCTGAGGGGATGGCTGCATCGATAACAGGAATTATCGTGAAGGGAACCGGGACGGGCGCAGTTATTCCTCCACTCCGAATTTCTTCTCATGGATGAAAAAGTAAACATTCTCGTCGTAGACGACCTGCCCGATAAGCGGCTGGCGTTCCAGGTCGTGCTCGAGGAGCTCGGGCAGAACCTGGTGATGGCGACTTCGGGGGCGGATGCGCTGCGGGAGCTGCTCGCACGCGAGTTCGCCGTCATCCTGCTCGACGTCAACATGCCGGACATCGACGGCATCGAGACCGCCGAGCTCATCCGCCAGCACAGCAAGACCAAGCACACGCCGATCATCTTCGTCACCGCCTACGCCGACGAGATGCAAACCGCGCGCGGCTACGCCCTCGGCGCGGTCGACTACATCCTGTCGCCGGTGATCCCCGAGATCCTGCGCAGCAAGGTGAAGGTGTTCGTCGAGCTGTACAGGGCACAAAAGCGGGCGCAGGCGCTCGCTCGGCTGGAAGCCGAGCGAACCGCCGCGGAGGAGGCGACGCAGCGCTCGGAGTTCCTCTCCTTTGCCAGCCGCGAGCTTGGCGCCTCGCTCAACCTGGACGAGGGCATGGTGCGCCTGCTGCAGATGCTGGTGCCCGGCCTCGCCGAGTACGCGCTGCTCTGGGTCCAGCTGGAAGACGAGACGCTGGCCATGTCCTGCGGCGGGCGGGCGCGGCCGCAGACCCTGGACGGGCTCGACGGCCTGCCCCAGGCGCTGCAGCGGGCGCTGCGCGAAGGCCGCAAGGGCGACCTGGTGCTCGATCCGTCAGCCGCGGTGCGCGGCGAGGTGCGCTACTTCCAGATGATCCCGCTGCGCTCGGGCGAGCGCATCGTGGCGATGCTCGCGCTCGGCTACGCGCGCGGGCCGGGCGCGTACGGCCTCGCCGACCAGGCGACCATCGAGGAGCTGGTGAGCCGCGCCGCGATCGCGTTCGAAAACGCGCGCCTGTACTGGAACCTGAAGCTCGAAATGGCCCGGACCAAGGAGGCCGAGGAGAAGCTGAAGGAGGCGAGCCGGCGCAAGGACGAGTTCCTCGCCATGCTCTCGCACGAGCTGCGCAATCCGCTCGCGCCGATCCGCAACGCCGCCGAGGTGATGCGGCGCATCGCGCCGACCGACGCCGGCATCGTCTGGGCGCGCGACGTGGTCGAGCGCCAGGTGACGCACCTCGCGCAGCTGGTCGACGATCTGCTGGACGTCTCGCGCATCACCCAGGGCAAGATCTCGCTGAAGAAGGAGCCGGTCGAGCTCGCGAAGGTGATCCAGCACAGCGTCGACACCGCGCGCATGCTGCTCGAGGCGAAGCGTCACAACCTCTCGGTCAGCGTCTCGCCCGCGCCGATCTGGGTGTACGGCGACTTCGCGCGCCTGTCGCAGGTGGTCGGCAACATCCTCAACAACGCCGCCAAGTACACCAGCGAGGGCGGCAAGATCGAGCTCGCCGCGAGCGCCGAGCGCGGCGAGGCGCTGATCAGCGTGCGCGACAACGGCATCGGCATCGACAGCGCGCTGCTGCCGCACGTGTTCGAGCTGTTCACGCAGGGCGAGCGCTCGCTCGACCGCAGCCAGGGCGGCCTCGGCGTCGGCCTCACGGTGGTCCAGCG
>DASYPG010000660.1:0-4799 GCA_036006885.1 Burkholderiales bacterium
CGCAGATCCTCACGACGATAGTGGGCGAGCGTCGTGAGCCCTGGCGCAATCCGTGAAAGAAGATGGGCCATCAGACGGCAGGCTACTTCTTGTAGCGCTTCGGCACGAACGGCAGCTTGCTGATCCGCACCGGCCGGCGCGAGTCGCGCACCACCGCGAACAACCGAGCCTCCTCGGGCAGCGCTGAACTCACATAGCCGAGCATGATGGCCTTCTGCGTCGAGGGCGAGATGGTGCCGCTGGTGACCACGCCGACTTCGGCGCCGTCGTCCTTTACCAGCAGAGCGCCGTGGCGGATGGGCACGGCTTCCTCGCCGATCAGGCCGATGAGCCGGCGCTTGCCGCCGTCGCGGAGCTGCTGCAGGTAGGGGCCGGCGCCGAGGAAGCCGCCTTCCTTCCTGCCGCCGGCGCGGCGCGAGCGAGCGATGGCCCAACCGAGGCTCGCCTCCAGCGGCGTGGTGTTCTCGTCCATGTCCTGCCCGTAGAGGTGCAGGCCGGCTTCGAGCCGCAGCGTGTCGCGGGCGCCGAGGCCGACGGGCTTCACGGCCGGATTCGAGAGCAGGCGGCGGGCGAGAGCCCCCGCCTCCGCGGGGGCGACGGCGATTTCGAAGCCGTCCTCGCCGGTGTAGCCCGAGCGCGAGACGAAGTATTTGCCGTACCGGGCGGCGTGCATGAACGGCAGGCCGCCCGCGTCGGGGAACGCCGCCTCGGCTGCCGGGCCCTGCAGCGCGATGAGCGCGGCGTCGAGCAGCTCGAACTTGAGTCCGGGACAGACCGTGCGCAGCACGGCGAGGTCCTTCTCCTTGCACGCCGCATTGACGACGAGGCGCACCTCGTCGCGCAGGCGCGTCACCATCAGGTCGTCCTCGATGCCGCCGCGCTCGTTGAGCAGCACCGAATAGCGCTGCAGGCCTTCGGGCCAGTCATCGAGGTCTACTGGGAGGGCCTTTTCAAGAGAGGAATACAAATTGGGTCCGGCGATGCGTATCTGGCCCATGTGCGAGACGTCGAACAGGCCGGCGTGGCTCCGCGTGTGCAGGTGCTCGGCGCGCAGGCCCTCCCTGTACTGCACCGGCATCTCGTAGCCGGCGAATGGCGTGAAGCGCGCTCCCAGCTCGGCGTGCAGCGCGTGGAGCGGCGTGCGTTGCGGCGCCTCAGTTTTCATTTATGCATACGCTTCGATCGGCGGGCAGGTGCAGATGAAATTGCGGTCGCCCGCCACGTTGTCGATGCGCTTCACCGGCGGCCAGTACTTCGCGGCGCGCAGCCATGGCGCGGGGAAGGCCGCCGCCTCGCGCGTATACGCGTGGTTCCACTCGCCGGCGAGCTCGAGCGCGGTGTGCGGCGCGTTCTTCACGGGATTGTCGGCGCGATCGAAGGCGCCGCTGCGGACCTTTTCCAGCTCGCCATGGATGAAGATCATCGCGTCGCAGAAGCGGTCGAGCTCCTCCTTGGATTCGCTCTCCGTCGGCTCGACCATGAGCGTGTCGGCGACCGGGAAGGAGAGCGTCGGCGCGTGGAAGCCATAGTCCATCAGCCGCTTGGCTACGTCCTCCGCGGTGACGCCGCAGGTCTCTTTCAGTTTGCGCAGGTCGAGGATGCACTCGTGCGCCACGCGTCCCGAGCCGCCTTTGTACAGGACTGGGAAATACCTCGCGAGGCGGGCCGCCACATAGTTGGCGTTGAGAATCGCCAATTCGGTCGCCTTGCGGATGCCGCTCGCGCCCATCATGCGGAGGTACATCCACGGGATGATGAGGATCAGCGCGCTGCCGTAAGGCGCGGCCGACACCGCGCGAGAGCTCTCGAGCGGATGCGCGGGCAGGAACGGCGCCAGGTGCTTCGCCACCGCGATCGGCCCCATGCCGGGCCCGCCGCCGCCGTGCGGGATGCAGAAGGTCTTGTGCAGGTTGATGTGGCAGACGTCGGCGCCGAACAGGCCGGGCTTGGCGAGGCCGGCGAGCGCGTTCATGTTCGCGCCGTCCATGTACACCTGCCCGCCGGCCGCGTGCACCAGCTGGCAGATGGGCACGATCGCCTCCTCGAACACGCCATGCGTGGAGGGGTAGGTGATCATCAGCACAGCCAGATTGGCGCGATGCTCGTTCACCTTCCGCTCGAGGTCGGCAAGGTCGACGTTGCCGTTCTGGTCGCAGCCGACCACCACGATGCGCAAGCCCATCATCTGCGCGCTCGCCGGATTCGTGCCGTGCGCCGAAGCCGGGATCAGGCAGACGTCGCGCTGGCCCTCGCCCCTGGCGGCAAAATAGCTGCGGATGGCGAGCAGCCCTGCGTACTCGCCCTGCGCGCCGGAGTTCGGCTGCAGCGACACCGCGGCGAAGCCGGTGATCTCGCCGAGCATCGCCTCGAGCTCGGCGATCATCGCGCGGCTGCCGTGCGCCTGCTCCGGCGGCACGAAGGGATGGAGGTTCGCGAACTTCGGCCACGAGATCGGCAGCAGCTCGGCCGCGGCGTTCAGCTTCATGGTGCAGGAGCCGAGCGGGATCATCGAGTGCACCAGCGACAGATCTCGATTCTCCAGGCGCTTCAGGTACCGCATCATCTCGGTCTCGGTGTGGTAGCGGTTGAAAACCGGATGGGCGAGGACCTTGTCCGCGCGGCGCAGCCCCGGCGGAATGGACGCCGGCGCCGCCGGCAAGCCCCGGGCGATGGCGTCGATGCCTGGCCGCTCGTCGGTCAGCACTTCCACGATGTCCGCGGCGTCGGTCAGCGTCATGGTCTCGTCGCAGCTCACCGCTACGCGATTGCCTTCCAGCTTGCGCAGGTTGATGCGCTTCGCCCGCGCGCGTGCGTCGAGCCCGTCGCTCGCCTTGAAGGTCACCGTGTCGAAGAACGCCTCGCCCTCGCCGTGCGCACATTCGGCGATCAGCCGTGCCATGAAGTTGACGCGCCGTGCGATGCGCGCGAGACCCTGCGGCCCGTGGTACACGGCATAGAACCCGGCCATGTTGGCGAGGAGCGCCTGCGCCGTGCAGATATTGCTCGTCGCCTTGTCGCGGCGGATGTGCTGCTCGCGCGTCTGCAGCGCCATGCGCAGCGCCGGCCGGCCGGCTGCGTCGCGCGACACGCCGATGATGCGTCCCGGCATCTGGCGCTTGTGCTCGTCGCGGCAAGCCATGAACGCGGCGTGCGGGCCGCCGTAGCCCATCGGCACGCCGAAGCGCTGCGCCGAGCCGACCGCCACGTCGGCGCCCATGGCGCCTGGCGACTTGAGGAGCACGAGCGCGAGGAGGTCGGTGCCGATGGAAACCAGCGCCTGCGCCTTGTGCGCGCCGGCGATGAGGTCGGACCAGTCGTCGATGTGCCCGTAGGTATCGGGGAACTGCAAATGGATGCCGAACACGCCGCTCGGGTCGAGATCGCGCTGTGGGTCGCCGACCTTCAGCTCGATGCCGAGCCATTGCGCGCGCGTGCGCATCACGGAGAGCACCTGCGGATGCGCGGCGGCGTCGACGAAGAACACCTTCGCCGCGCTCTTGCTCGCGCGGCGGATCATCGCCATCGCCTCGGCGGCGGCGGTCGCTTCGTCGAGCAGCGAGGCATTGGCCACCGGCAGGCCGGTGAGGTCGATGGCGAGCTGCTGGAAGTTGAGCAGCGCCTCGAGCCGGCCCTGCGAGATCTCGGCCTGGTAGGGCGTGTACGCGGTGTACCAGCCGGGGTTCTCCATCACGTTGCGCTGGATCACCGCCGGCGTGTGCGTGCCGTAATACCCCATGCCGATGTAGCTGCGGTACACCTCGTTATGCACGGCGTGCGCGCTCAGATCGGCGAGCGCCTGCAGCTCGGTCTCGGGCGCGCCGAGCTTGAGCGGCTCCTTCAGCCGGATCGCCGCCGGCACCACCTGGCGGACCAGCGCGTCGAGCGAGCCGACGCCGAGCTCGGCGAGCATCTCGCGCTGCTGCGCCTCGTCGCTGCCGAGATGGCGCGCGGCGAAGTCCTCCTTGCCGAGAAGATCGGCGAGATCGCTCATACGACGCCCGCCGATTTCTTGTAGGCGTCGCGGCTGAGGAGCTCCGTGAGCTCGCCCTTGTTCGCCAGCTTCAGCTTGAAGAGCCAGCCCTTCTGATACGGCGATTCGTTGACCAGCTCCGGCTGCGTCCCGAGATCGGCGTTCGCGTCCACGATCTCGCCCGTGACGGGCGCATACACGTCGGAAGCCGCCTTGGTCGACTCGACCACGGCGCAGCTTCCGCCGCGCGACACCTTGGCGCCGGCCTTCGGCAGCTCGACGTAGACAAGATCGCCGAGCTGCTCGGTGGCGACCGCGGTGATGCCGACGGTGACGGTGCCGTCGCCGTTGTCGGCGATCCATTCATGGGAGTCGGTGTACTTCAGCTTCTCGGGCAATTCCACGAGCAGTCTCCTGGCGAGCGTGACGCCGTGCGTCGCTCACGCCCCCTCTGTCCGTTTGCCTGAGAAATTGGCGGCTCGCGGGGGGGCAGTCTCTCCCACGCAAGGCGTGATGGGCCCGGCGAATCTACCCCACCCCCACGCCCGCATGCAACCCCAAGCAATGGCGGCGACCGGCTTCCGGAGCGGGCTTACAAGGTATGAATTTTGCGAAATCCATTGACGCGGTAATCTCAGCCGAGCCAATGCCCCTGGACCGGGAGCGCGTCGTCTTACGGCGGCGTCGGCCGGCTCATCACGATGGAGAAGTGACATGGACAAGCAAGCAAAAAATACGATTTGCCTCTGGTACGACGGCGACGCCGAGGAGGCGGCGCGGTTTTATGCCAAGACCTTTCCCGGTTCATCCGTTGGTGCGGTGCACCGCG
>DASYPG010000661.1:0-26791 GCA_036006885.1 Burkholderiales bacterium
CGCGCAGAAGGCGCGCGACTGGCTGGGCGAGCGGGCGGAAGTGAAGACTAGCGCAGAGCTCGTGCGCGAAGGCTGGTTCGGTCCGGGCGAAGCGCATCCGCGCTTCGCCGAGCGCGTCGGCGACGTCGCGCTCGTCATGAACGGCCGCTACACGGTGAAGGACTGGACCGCGGGCGAGTCGCGCCACCTGCACATCGGCAACCACGGCGGCGCGACCGCCGACGAGATGATGATCCCCTTAATCGTGGAGAGCACATGAAAGCGACCGTCAACGGCATCGAGACCTACTACGAAATCCATGGCAACAGGAACGCCCCCTCCTGGCTCGTATTCAGCCACTCGCTCGCGTGCAGCGTACGCATGTGGGACGGCGAGATCGAGCGGCACAAGGCGAACCACTGCGTGCTTGCCTACGACACGCGCGGGCACGGCCAGAGCGCGGCGCCGAAAGGCCCGTACACGCTTGAAGCGCTCGCCGACGATCTGTTTTTCTTATTGAAAGAACTTGGGGTATCCAAGCCGCACTACTGCGGGCTCTCGATGGGTGGAATGATCGGCCAGACCGCGGCGCTCAAGTATCCCGGCATCTTCCGAAGCATGACGCTCGCCGACACTACCAGCCGCTACCCGGCGGAAGCCGCGCCGATGTGGGAAGAGCGCATTCGCACCGCCGAAGCGAAGGGCATGGCGCCGCTCGTGCAGCCGACCCTGGAGCGCTGGTTCACCGAGCCTTTCCGCAAGAAGCATCCTGAAAAGGTGAAGCAGGTCGCCGCTCTCATCGGGAACACCCCGGTGCCGGGCTACGCAGGCTGCTGCGCGGCGATCCCGAAGATCAACGTCACCTCGAGGCTGAAGGAGGTCAAGACGCCGACCCTCGTCATTTGCGGCGAGAACGACCCCGGCACGCCGCCGGCGATGGCGCGCGAGATCCAGCAGAACATTCCGGGCGCGAAGCTGGTGCTGATCCCGCAGGCGGCTCATCTCTCCAACATCGAGCAGCCCGAGGCGTTCAATCGCGCTCTTGCGGACTTCCTTTCATCCCTTGCCAGCGGGTGAGCTTGGCGGAGTGCACGCCCAAGAGGTCGAGGATCCGGCCCACCGTGTGCGCGACCAGGTCCTCGATCGATTTTGGCATGGCGTAGAACGCGGGCACCGGCGGCATCACGATCGCGCCCATCTCGGTCACCGCGGTCATGTTGCGCAGGTGCGCGAGATTGAGCGGCGTCTCGCGCGGAACGAGCACCAACCGCCTGCGCTCCTTCAGCACCACGTCCGCGGCGCGCGACACGAGGTCGTCGGCGTGCGCGTGCGCCACCGCGGCGAGCGTCTTCATCGAGCAGGGGGCGATCACCATGCCCTCGGTGAGGAACGAGCCGCTCGCGATGGCGGCGGCGATGTCCTTCGGGTTGTAGGCCGCCGCGGCCAGCTTCTCGAGGTCCTTGCGGCGCATCTTGAGCTCGTGCCAGAGGTTGAGCGCGCCGGCGTCGGACAGCACGACGTGGCTCTCCCAATCCTCGAGGCCGTTCAGCGTCTTGAGGAGCTCGACGCCGTAGACCGCGCCGGTCGCTCCGGTGATGCCGATGATCAGGCGCTTCTTCATGGGGCGCTAGGTTACCCGCAAATGAAATTCGGGGTCAGGGCCCGAACTCGTTTGCGCGTACGCACGAACAAGTTCGGGCTCTGACCCCGAATCGGTGCTGCGGTACTACCCGCGCTTGTAGACGATCTTCTTGGTGCCGCCGTCGCAGGTGCCGACCACCTTGCCTTCGGCCTGCGCCTCGGTATCGACCACGTCGAGGGTGAACTTGTCGACGCCGTTCTTCTTGATCTTGGCGTCGATCTCAGTCTTGAGCTCCTCGCAGGACTTCCTCGTCGACTGCGCCGAGGCCGCACCCGCCAGACCCAACACCATCACCGCCACGATGACTCGGAACATGATGTCTCCCTTCTTCTAATGAAGTCCGTGAAGGACCGTGGGGCGCACTCTACTCCACAAAAGAAAAAGCCGCCGTGAAGACGGCCACTGTGGAATTGTTCCGGTCTAGGCGTGCGTGAGCAGCCAGTACAGCGCGCTCGGGCCGAGTGAGAGCGTGGCGAGGAGCGCCGCGCGGCCGTAGCGGCGGAAGCTGCCGTTGGGCTTGAAATAGAGGTTGCGGATGACGTCCTCGCGGCCGCCGGTCCACATCCAGTCGGGGCCGGCCTTGTTGGTCACATACGGATTGAAGATGCCGAACAGGAACGACACGAACGTACCCACGATCACGCCCAACGCCACGAAAAGCCTCCCCATATGAAGCACTGCCGAAAGCACACTGCTTGTAGCGGCGGATTATATTTGCGTATCGCGATTTAGTCGCTGTCCCAAAATCCCGACAGGAGCAACCGAGCCCATGCTAAAAACTACCATCGCCGGCAGCCTGCCCAAGCCTGAGTGGCTGGCCGAACCCAACAAGCTCTGGCCCGCGTGGCGCGGAGCGGGCGCCGAGCTCGAGCGGGCGAAGCGCGACGCCACCCTGCTCTGGCTCAAGGAGCAGGAGGACGCCGGCATCGACATCGTCACCGACGGCGAGCAGTCGCGCCAGCACTTCGTGCACGGTTTCCTCGAGTTCGTCGACGGGATCGATTTCGGCCGCAAGGTCAAGATGGGCATCCGCAACAACCGCTACGACGCCATGGTGCCGGTGGTCACGGCGCCGCTGCGCCTGAAGGGCCGCGTGCATCAGACAGAAGCGTTGTTGCTGAAGAACCATACGAACAGACCGCGCAAGATCACCCTGCCAGGGCCGATGACCATCGTCGACACGATCGCCGACGAGCACTACGGCGACAAGGTCAAGCTCGCGATGGCGTTCGCCGCGCTGCTCAACCAGGAGGCGCGCGCCCTCGAAAAGGACGGGGTCGACGTGATCCAGTTCGACGAGCCGGCGTTCAACGTCTACATGGATGAGGTGAAGCGCTGGGGCATCGATGCGCTCCACCGCGCCATCGAGGGCCTGAAATGCACGACGTGCGTGCACATCTGCTACGGCTACGGCATCCAGGCCAACCTCGACTGGAAGAAGACCCTCGGCGAGGAGTGGCGCCAGTACCAGGAAATCTTCCCCGCGCTCGCGAAGAGCCGGATCAAACAGGTGTCGCTCGAGTGCATGCACTCGCACGTCCCGGTCGAGCTCCTGCGCCTGCTCAAGGGCAAGGACGTGCTCGTCGGCGTGATCGACGTCGCGAACGACCGGGTCGAGACGCCCGAGGAAGTCGCCGACACCATCCGGTCCGCGCTGAAGTACGTCCCGGCGAAGCACTTCTACGCCTGCACCAATTGCGGCATGGCGCCGATGGATCGCGAGGTCGCGGTGGCGAAGCTCAGGGCGCTCGCCGCCGGCGCCGCCCTCGCCCGAAAGAATCTCGCAAAGAAGAAGCGCAAGCGGTAACCCGTGATGTTCACGCCGACCTTCGCCACGCGCGGCATGGTGGCGTCCCCTCATGCGCTCGCCTCGGGCGCGGGCGCGGATGCTCTGCGCGCCGGTGGCTCGGCGGTGGACGCTGCCATCGCCGCCGCGGCCGCGCTCGGGGTCGTTTACCCCCATATGTGCGGCATCGGTGGCGATGCCTTCTGGCTGATCTACGACGCGGCCGCGCGCAAGGTCTCGTACCTCGACGGCGGCGGCCGCGCCGCCGCGGCCGCAACGCTCGAGCACTTTCGCGGGCAGCAAGAGATCCCTTTCCGCGGCCTCGTGTCCGCCACGCTAACGACGCCCGGCGCCGTCGCCAGCTTTTGCGAAGCGCACGCGCGACACGGAACGCTGCCGCTGGCGCGCTGCCTGCAGGACGCCATCCAGTACGCGCGCGATGGCTTCCCGGTCACAGCACGCCTTTCGCGCTGGATCGAGCAGACTGCGGCCGAACTCGATAGCGCATCGGCGGCGCTGTTCCTGCCCCAGGGCCAAGCGCCGCGTCCGGGCACCCGGTTACGAAACCCTAACCTCGCGCGAACGCTGGAAGCGATCGGTGCGCAGGGCCGCGTCGGGTTTTACGGAGGCGAAGTCGCGAAGCAGCTTGCCGCGCTGGGCGGATTCTTCCGCGAGAGCGACCTGGCCGCGCAACGCGCTGATTGGGGCGAGCCGATCCGCGGCAGCTATCGCGGCGTGACCATTTACGAGACGCCGGCGCCGACGCAGGGGTTCACGGTCCTCGAGATGCTCAACCTGCTCGAGCCGCTCGAGCTCGCGAAGCGGGAGTTTCTCGGTCCCGACCACATCCATCTCCTGGTGCAGGCCAAGCAGATCGCCTACCACGATCGCGACCGCTGGCTTGCCGATCCCGGGTTCGCTGCGGTGCCCATCGAGCGCCTCGTGTCGAAGGCCTATGCCGATTCCCGCCGCGCGCTGATCGACCCGGCGCGCGCGCTGCCGTGGGACAGGATCCCATCCGAGGGCAGCCTCGCCGGCGACACGGTGTACGTCGCCGCCGTGGACGCGAAGGGCAATGCAGCCTCCCTGATCTTCAGCCTCTACGGCATATTCGGCGCCTGCGTCACTGCGGGCGAGGCCGGCGTGGTCATGCAGAACCGCGGCGCGTACTTCTCGCTCGACCCGAAGCATCCCAACCGGCTCGAGCCCGGCAAGGTCCCGCTGCACACCTTGATCGCCTCGCTCGCATTCAAGAAGGAAAAGCTCTGGGCGGTGGTCGGCTGCATGGGGGCGGACGGCCAGCCGCAGATCCACGTGCAGACCTACGTCGCGATGATCGACTTCGGCCAGGACATCCAGCAGGCGCTCGCGATGCCGCGCTGGCTCTCCGGACGGTTTGCGCTCGGCGAGGCGCGCGACACGCTGCACATCGAGGCGCGCTATCCGCGGGAAACCATCGACGAGCTCGCGCGCCGCGGACATCCGCTGGACCGCTGGGGCGACTGGAACGAGCTCGCCGGCCACGCCAACGGCATCACCATCGACGGCGACAGCGGTGTGCTCGCCGGCGGCGCGGATCCGCGCAGCGACGGGGCCGCGGTGGGATACTAGCGGCATGTTCGACCTCATCGCCGAACGGAAAATCGCCGAAGCCCTCGCTCGCGGCGAGCTCGCGAACCTTCCCGGCGAGGGCCGACCGCTCGAGCTCGACGACGATGCGCTGGTGCCCGAGGACCTGCGCGCCGCCTACCGTATCCTGAAGAATGCGGGCTTCGTACCGCCAGAGGTCGAGGCGCTCACGGAGATCGCGCAACTCGAGGCTCTGGTGAGCCGCGAAGGCGAAGACGCGGCGGCGCGGTCAAAGGCAGCGCGCAAGCTTGCCCTGCTCAGGACGAAGATCGAAAACGCGTACTACGAGAAGGCGCTGGCCAAGCTCGGCCGTTAGGCCGATGGCGCAAGCGCTTCGGCCGCTTCGTCACGCGTATAAAAGCGGCCTTGCTGCTCGAATCCCGAGATCACGGATGAGCGGATCTCCGCGACGCGGCCTGGGCTCCTAGTTGTAGAGATGCCGGCGGATCGCGTGCAGACGCGCGACCGCGCGGCGCAGGTTTCGCTCGTCCCCGCGGATCGCGTAGCGCGCGGCCAGGGTGTCGAGCTTGCGCTCGGCGCGGCGCTGGGACTCGATGTGAAACGCCATGCGCTTGCAGTAGGTGGCAACTGCGGTGGCGGTCGCATTCATTGCGGTTCCTCTCGGTTTGGCGTCAGGAGGGATCGCTCTCGGCGCGGAACTGGACCCGCCGGTTCTCCGCCGCCAGCGGCTTCTCGGGACTGATCAGCGCGCTCTTGCCCAAGCCTACGGTGTGCAGATTCGCGGCCGGGATGCCGTGCTGCAGCACGAGGTAGGTCTTCACCGCGAGCGCGCGCTTCTGCGAAAGCGTCCGGTTATAGGCGTCCGACCCCGCCGCGTCGGTGTGGCCCTCGATAAGGATCCTGGCGGCCGGGCCCGCGAGCTTGATGCCGGAAGCGACGGCCTCCAGGGCCGGAACGGACTCCGGCAGGACCTGCGCCGAATCGAACGCGAATCGGATCGGCAGCGCGAGCGCGGTGGGTATCTCGGCCGGCGCCGGGTCGAGCAGGCGGATCGAGCGCATCTTGATCGAGCGCGTCTTGGGCGCTTCCAGGATCGCGGCCACCTCGCGCGGATCGGGGGTCTCGCCCGCCCGATACAGGCGCACGTCGTCCGCGAACGCGGTGTTCGTGATCAGCGCCAGCGCGAGGCGGGCGGCAAACAGGCGTGGAACTCGCATCGTCATTCTCCTGGTTGAGGTCCTTGCTCGCGCATTGGGTCGCAGAAAAGCCCGTGGCGGTTCAAACAAATCCGAAACCAGCCGAAAACGACGCGGTAACTTTTTTGAACCGTTCGCGCCGGGATTGCAACTGAGGGGCACGGCAGAAGCATTCCGCTCTCGCCGACAACCTTGAACCCTAGACGGGAGAAAGAAGCACACCATGAAATCCATCAAGCTCGCAGTCATCGCAGCCCTCACCCTGTCCGCCGCCAGCGCGATGGCGGGTGAAATCGTCAACAGCGCCGTCACCGCGACCGCCGTCGGCAACACGTCCGCCGGCCTCGCTTCCACCGCCCTGCAGAACATCGGCGTCGCCGAGGGGAACGGGCACATCGGCACCTCGACCGTCCTGGTGAACGGCGCGTTCAACACCTCCGCCGGCCTCGCTTCGAGCGCCACCCAGAACGTCGGCCACGCGTCGGGCAACGGCCGCATCGACAACACGTTCGTTACGGGCAATGGCCTGGTGAACACGTCGGCGGGCCTCGCCTCGACCGCCAAGCAACAAGTCGGCTTTGCCGACAACAACGGCCGCGTGCAGAACGCGTTCATCTCGGCTGCCGGCGCGACCAACAGCGCCGCGGGCCTCGCGTCGACCGCCACACAGGAGATCGGCGGCGCCGCCAACAACGGCACGCTGCAGAACGCGGCGGTGGTCGGTTCCGGGGCGTTCAACACCGCAGCCGGGCTGGCGAGCTCCGCGACCCAGCGCATCGGCGTGGCGCGTTGATTCGAGTCATGCGCTTCGAGCATCGCCACGGTCGCGCCTGCCGTGGCGATGCTTCCAGGTTGCGAACAGATTTCGATGGAGATAGCGCGATGAAAACGCTGATTCTCAAGTCTCTTGCGATCGCCATGCTGTCCGCGGCCGGCGCGCAGGCCTTCGCCGGCGAGGAGATGCTGGACGTCGACACCCGGTTCAGGGCGAAGATCGCCAAGGAGAAGATCAAGATGGAATTCCAAGAACGCCGCGCCCAGGAAGCGAGCAACAAGGCAAACGGGGACGGCACACCCGCTCCGTCGTGCGGCAGCCAGAGCATCGGCAACCTCGATACCGACGGCCGCATCGGCGCGGCGCCGCGCGAGGTATTCGTGTTTGCGCCGAACGCGATCAACCTCGTCACGGCGAGCGGCTGCAAGTGAACACCATCCTCAAGTCGGCGGCGGCCGTGCTCGCCGCAGGCATCGCGCTCGCAGGCTGCGCGGCCCTGGAGACGAAGCAGGAAACGGTCGAGCAGACCAATGACTCGCGCGCCGGTCCGGAGCAGGCGCCGTTTCGCTCCATCACGGGGTTCTCCAGCGCCCTGCGCTGCATGGACAACCTGATGGTCGACTACGGCGTGCGCGACGTGAGCACACTGGTCGAGGAGCTCATCGACAACACGAAGAAGGTCAACGCCGGCACGCGTGACATGCTCATCACCGCTGTCTCGGACATGACACGGCGCAGCCGCGCGCTGCGGGTCGTGGCCTTCGGCAAGGATTCGACTAACGCCATCAGCTTCCTCGCCTCGGCGCAGCGCCTCAGCGCGTACGAGGTGATCCCTCAGTACGACATCAAGGGCTCGGTCTCGCAGTTCGACGAGAACGTGATCCGCAACCAGAAGGACCTCGGGATCGGCTACCAGCCGTACCTCAACCTCGGCGTTGCGCGCGACAACGCCTCGTCCATCCTCGGGCTGGACCTGAGCGTCCTGGCGACCCGGGACATGTCCGTGATCGCCGGCGTCACCTCGCGCAACTCGGTGGTCATCCTGAAGAGCGGCAACGGCTTCGACGCCGATGCCGCGTACCACAAGTTCGGCGTCAACTTCAGCATGACGCTCTCCAAGTCCGAAGGCCAGGCGCAGGCGCTGCGCGGTTTGGTCGAGCTGGCGGTGGTCGAGCTGGTCGGCAAGCTGACGAAGACGCCGTACTGGTCCTGCCTGGGCGGCGACCCGAATGCCAACGATGAAATCCGCCAGGAGATGGCCGACTGGTTCTACGCGATGGCGGCCACGCGCGTCGAGATCATCGCGTACTTCCAGAACCAGCTGCGCCGCCGCGGCTTCTACGACGGGCCGATCGACGGCGAATTCAACCCGGCCATCGACGAGGCGGTCGCGAACTACCGCGCCGCGCTGGGCCTCTCCCGCGAGCCGAAGATCGACCAGGCTTTCTTCGAGGCCTTCCTCACCGCGGACCACTCGCGCATCCCGCGTCCCGCCCAGCCTGCCAGGCTGGGGGCGCGACCGGCCCCCCTGGCGCTGGTGCTGGCGGCGGACGACAACCGGACGCACTTCAAGCCGGGCGAGGCGTTCAACCTGACGGTGGGTCTCAATCGCGACGCGCACGTCTACTGCTACCTGCAGGACGAGACCTCCCGCATCACTCGGTTCTTCCCGAACCGGTTCGCGCGCGACTCGCTCGTGCCCGCTGCCAAGCCGCTGCTGCTGCCCGGTGCGATGCGCTTCCAGCTCTCGATGAACACGAAGGGCGTGAAAGAGACGATCGCCTGCTTCGCGACGCAGGGCGACGTGTCGACGGCGCTGCCCGCCCAGGTGGTCGGGACGGACTTCGAGCCGCTCGCCGTGAAGTCGATCGACCAGCTCCGCAGCGCCTTCGCCAAAGCGTCGGGCGGTGCCCTAGCCGAGGAGACCTTCCATGTCCAAGACAAGTGACGGCCGCCGCGTGCTGGCCGCAGTCGTGCTCCTGGTGCCAGTGCTCGCCGTGGGCGGCATCGTCGGAGCGCCGGCGCTTCCTGCGGTCGGCGAGCCGCCGCCACCCGCCCCCGGGCTGTACCAGATCCGCTGCTGGCAGCACGGGCGCCTGCTCTTCGAAGACCGCATCTCGCTGCCCGCCGACGCCGCGGCGTACAGCATCCGCCTGTCCGGCACCGACCGTTACGGCAAGCCTATGTACGTCGCCGAGACGCGCAACGCCACCTGCCTGGTGCGTCCCATGGCGCCGGAGAGCTGGTGACACGGCGTGGTGCTGTACCGCGGCCGGCCGCAGGTCGCGCAGTCGATCACCGGCGCGGGCTTGGTCCGGCCGGCCCGCGAGTAGCCGGGGCTTTCGCCTGGCGAGCGCAGGCGGCTACACTCATCCCATGGCGACAGCACGGGAGCGCGAAATTCCGGCGTCCCCTGCGCAGTCCGCGCGCACCGGGCTCGGTGTCGAGGCTATCAAGCGCGACTTCATCGACAATCTCTTCTGCATCCAGGCGCGCTTCCCCGCGGTCGCGACGAAGAACGACTACTACCAGGCGCTTGCCTATACCGTGCGCGACCGGCTCCTCGCGCGCTGGATCAAGACCTCGGAGACCTACAAGATCCGCGCGTCGCGCACCGTCTGCTATCTGTCGGCCGAGTTCCTGCTCGGTCCGCATCTCTGCGCCAATCTCCTGAACCTGGGCATCACCGAGGCGGTCCGGGAGGCGATGGGCGAACTCGGGCTCGACCTCGAAGATCTCGCCGAGCAGGAAGAGGAGCCGGGACTCGGCAACGGCGGCCTCGGGCGGCTTGCCGCCTGCTACATGGAATCGCTCGCAACGCTTCAGGTCTCCGCGATCGGTTACGGTATCCGCTACGAGTACGGCATCTTCGACCAGCGCATCGAGAACGGATGGCAGGTCGAGAGCACCGACAAGTGGCTGCGCTACGGCAACCCTTGGGAGATCGCGCGTCCGGAGATCGCATTCGACGTCAAGCTCGGAGGCCGCACCGAGCATTACACCGACCCGGACGGGCGCTATCGCGTGCGCTGGATTCCCGGCCGCGTCGTGCGCGGCGTCGCCTACGACACGCCGATCCTCGGATATCGCGTGGCCAACGCGAACCTGCTGCGGCTATGGAGCGCGCAGGCGGTGGAGTCGTTCGATTTCCAGGCGTTCAACGTCGGCGATTATTACGGCGCGGTCGAGCGCAAGCTCGACTCCGAAAATCTCAGCAAGGTGCTGTATCCGAACGACGAACCTGCAGCCGGCAAGCGACTGCGCCTGGAGCAGCAGTACTTCTTCGTGTCGTGCGCGCTGCAGGACATGATGCGCATCCATCTGCAGGGCGCGACCGGCTTCGCCGGTTTCGCCGAGCGCTATGTCGCCCAGCTGAACGACACTCACCCCGCGATCGCCGTCGCGGAGCTCATGCGCCTGTGCATCGACGAGTACGGCATGGACTGGGACCGCGCGTGGGCCGACACGAAGCGCGTGTTTGCGTACACCAACCACACGCTGCTGCCGGAAGCGCTCGAGAAATGGCCAGTCGCGCTGTTCGGACAAGTGCTGCCGCGCCACCTCGAGATCGTGTACGAGATCAACCGGCGGTTCCTCGACGAGGTACGCAGCCGTTTCCCGGGCGATGACGCGAAACTCGAGCGGCTCTCGCTCATCGACGAGCGCGGCGAGCGCTACGTGCGCATGGCGAACCTCGCGTGCGTCGCCAGCCGGGCAGTCAACGGCGTCGCGGCGCTGCACAGCGAGCTGCTGAAACAGACGGTGCTGCGGGACTTCCATGAGCTGGCGCCGGAGAAGTTCAGGAACGTCACGAACGGCGTGACACCGCGGCGCTTCGTGATGCTGTCAAATCCGGGTCTAACGGAGCTCGCGACGGGGCGGATCGGCGACGCCTGGACGCGCGACCACGGCGCACTGAGGGCGCTCGAGCCGCTCGCCCAGGACGCCGCCTTCCGCGAAGACTGGCGGCGGATGAGGCGTGCGGCAAAAACGCGGCTCGCCGAGGTCATCCGGCGCCGTACCGGCGTCACTGTCGACGTCAATTCGATGTTCGACGTGCAGGTGAAGCGCATTCACGAGTACAAGCGGCAGCACCTGAACATCCTGCACGTGATCAGTCTCTACGAGCGCATGAGGCGGGAGAATCGGGCTGCGCTCGTACCCCGCACCGTCATCTTCGGCGGCAAGGCGGCCCCTGGCTACTACATGGCGAAGCTGATCATCCGGCTGATCAACGGCGTCGCCGACGTCGTCAACAACGACCCCCGGGTCAACGATCGGCTGCGCGTCGTGTTCATCCCCAACTTCAACGTCAAGGTCGGACACGACGTCTACCCGGCGGCCGACCTCTCCGAGCAGATCTCGACCGCCGGCAAGGAAGCATCCGGCACCGGGAACATGAAGTTCGCGATGAACGGCGCGCTGACCATCGGCACGCTCGACGGCGCCAACGTCGAGATCCGCGAAGAAGCAGGCGCCGACAATTTCTTTCTGTTCGGACTCACCGTCGATCAGATCGGGCGCCTGAAGCGTGACGGCTACCGGCCCGCCGAGCACTACGCGGCGCACGCGGGCCTGCGCGCGGCTGTGGATCTCGTCCGCGACGGCGCGTTTTCGAACGGCGATCGCGAGCTTTTCCGGCCGCTCGTCGACCATCTCATGCGGCACGACGAATACATGGTGTTCGCCGACTACGCCTCGTACGAGGAATGCCAGGCGCGCGTGGACGCCGCATGGCGCGAGCACGACCGCTGGACGCGGATGTCCATCCTCAACGCCGCGCGGATGGGCAAGTTCTCATCGGACCGGGCGATCCGGGAGTACATGCGCGAGATCTGGAACGTGGAGCCGCTCAAGGTCGCGATCGAGGACTGACCGACGACTACTCCGTCGACGCCGGGAAGCACCAGACACAACGCTGCGCAACCGTCCTCTTTTCAGTCTCCGCCTTCGGGCCGCTCGCCATCTCGACGGCCGGCTTCGCCGCCTGCTTCGTCCGCGGCACGTCGGCGACGCGCTCACGCCGCATCGCCTTCACTTGCGCCTCGAGCTCACGCTTCTGCTGGTCGCGGCGGTTGAGCAGGTCCTGCAGGCGCTTGAGCTCCTGCTGGCTCAGGTCTTCCTTGCGGGCGTCCGGACGCTGCGGGTTGAACTGGAAGTCGACGGTCAGCGAGCTGTTGACCCACGGCATCTGCCGCTTGCTCGTGTCGCGCAACACCTTCACGCGCACGTTCTTGAACATCGTTTCGACCTCGACGCCCTGCTCCAGCATCTCGCGCACGAGGTGTCGCGTGAACACGCCGTTGCCGCCTTCCGCACCGTCCTCCGCGGTTGCACCGGGCGCCGCGGAATAGGCGATCAGCGCGCCGCGCGCGCCCATCTCCGCGAGCCCGCCGGCGGCCTGGATGTTGCGCGTCTTGCCCCGGAACGGATTGTCGCGGCACGCGTCGAGGATCACGATCAATCCGCGCGTCTTCGCGCGCTCGAGCTTGCTCACGAAGAGATCGTCGATGTCGATGGCCTCGTCCTTGATCTCCTCCTCGTCGCGCAGGTTGATGTCGACCGGCAGAAGGTAGTTGCGGCCGTCGATCTGAACGCCGTGGCCGGCGTAGTAGAGGAGGCCGACACCTTCGGTGCTTTGCAGCGTGCGCACATAGTCGCGCAGGACCTGCCGGAATTTCCGCACCGGCAGGTTCACATGCTCGGTGACCTCGAAGCCCAGCCCGCGCAGCGTCGCGCCGACGACCCGGGCGTCGTTCTCGGGATTGTTCAGCGGGATGGTGGGATAGCGGGCGTTGCCGATCACCAGGGCGACGCGGCGCTCGCCCATGGATCCCTTCGCGGTCGGCAGCGGGGCAGCCGCTTCCGTTCCCTGCGCCGACGCCGCAAGGGCAAGCGCGGATGCGAGCAGCGCACCACCGACGATGCGGCGCAGCAATGCCAACGGGGACGCCAGGATCCGCTCGACCTGGATGCTGAAGCTTCGCCCCATGATGGCCCACTCGCAGAAGTGCTCACAGTTGTTGGCCAGGAGGTCGTAGCGCTGCTCGCCGATCCGGGACCGGGCGCGCTCGACGATCTCCATGGGCGTGTAACGGCCGCCGACATGGACGCGGGTAGCGAAGCCGCGCCCCGCGCAGAACTCCTCCAGGCTGACCTCCTCGACCGGACCGGTGTGCAGGCCATGGCAATAACCCGCGTAATGGACTACGTGGCCATCGCCTACGTAGATGCCGTGGTGCTCGTACCAGCCGCGTGGCGTCACGAGGTGCACGCCGGTCGGAAGGTGGTCGGTCATGGCTCAGGTCCTGCCTGTTCGTTGTTTTCTTGCTCGAAAAAGACGAATCAGCCATGAGTCGCGACGCGCTGTCGCGGCGGTTCAACGGCGGTGCTGTGCGTACGGCACAAGATTTCCTTGAACCGCCGGCGCCGGCGTTGCGGCTCACAGGCAGCAACCAACCCATTGAAGGAGCTGCCATGATCCGCACGCCGATCGCGACGACCGAAGACCTGGATAACGCGACCTTCTTCGCCTCGAGCAGGCTCGCCGACCTACTGCGCGGTGACACCGGCTTCGATCTGTCGGAAGACGAGCTGGACTTCCCTCACTTCGATGACGCCGTCGAAGACCTGTCCTGACGGTTCTACCGCTCGAGGCGCACGCGGTGCAGCAGGCGCTCCAGGCCTGCGTCCGGCGGCACTTCCGGGGCGTCGAAGCGGATCTTCTCCTGCAGCAAGGCGTACCACCCGAGCTCGGCCCCCGCCTCGGGATGGGAGCGCACGTACTCGTCTACCCAGGCCCGATCGGCAGGCGACAGTGTGCCGTTCACGTGCCAAGGCGCGAGGTCCAGGAATCGTTGTCGCATTGCAAGCGCTTCATCCATTTACGTTTTCCCGTTGAAGCATCAATCGCAAGGAGCTCTTCAGCTTGCGGCGCGCATGGAACAGCCGCGTCTTCACCGTGTTCTCGGGGCAGCCCAGTACCGCGGCGACCTCCGCCAGTGCGTAGCCTTCGTAGAAAACGAGGTGCAGGCACTCGCGCTGCTCGGGGGGCAGCTTGTCCATGCACTGACGCACGGCCTCGCGCCGCTGCTTCTGCGCCAGGATCTCGAACGACCCTTCTTCCCCGGACTCAAGGGTTTCCTCCAGCTCTCCGATCTCCTCGTGCTGCGGCTCGCGGCCGCGGATGAGCGACAGCAGCTTGAAGCGGGCGATGCCGAGGAGCCAGGTGCTGAACTTCGATTCCCCCCGGAACCGCTCCGGGTGGCGCCACACCTCATGCATCGTGTCGGCCACGATTTCCTCCGCCTCGGCGGCATCGCGCAGCCTGCGAAGCGCGAACGCGTAGATCGACCGGCTGTACGCCAGGTAGAGCTCGCGCAGGGCTGCCTCGTCGCCCTTGGCCATCCTCTGCAGAAGGGGAAAGACCCGCTCGTTGCCCGGTTCTTTTCCTGCACGCCCCGTGAGTCGCTCCGGCGCGCCGAAGGGTTCAATGTTCTCGTGGCCGGTAGGTCCGGCCGGGGCTTGCACTGCATCGAGCAGGGTTTCCATCCTTGGCCTCCGCCTCTTATCGTTGAGTCAGGGCCAGCGTAGGCTCGGAGGCGCGCCGGCTCACCGCCCTGCGTCACGCCCGTTTTGTGACGCATGCACGCTCCGCCTGGGCGAGCTACGCGACATATCAGGGAAGAAACTGATGGAGGCCACCATGGAATCCGCCCGCTACGAACTGCCGAACCTGCTCCGCGCCCGCGCCGAGGAATGCCGCGCGCTGACCGCCCCCCCGGCGGCCGCACCGCTGATGCTGGCGGAGATGGTGCCCGTGTACGACGTCGTCGAGATCGATCAGCGGCTCGGCGACGAGGGGATGCCGCGCAGCGAAGCGCTGCGTGCCATGTACGGCCGGATGAAGCGCGCGGGCGAGATGCGGTACGTGGTGCGGCCCACCACGCTCTCGGCGCTGGACGAGCTCTACGCGACCTGCCCCAACTTCGCTCCGGTCATCGACGACATCAGGAAGCAGCTTGCGCTCGCCTTGTCGGGCGACCAGCCGGTGTCGTTCACACCGATCCTGCTGCTCGGGGAGCCCGGCCTGGGCAAGACGCATTTCGCCAAGAGCCTTGCCGAGGCGCTATGCACCGGGTTCGAGTTCGTGCCGATGGCATCGCTGACGGCCGGCTGGATCCTGTCGGGCGCTTCGCCGCAGTGGAGCAACGCACGGCCGGGCAAGGTGGCCGAAGCGCTGATCCAGCGCGAGTTCGCCAATCCGCTGTTCGTGCTGGACGAGATCGACAAGGCCGGCGGCGACTCCCGCTACGACCCGCTCGCCCCGCTGTACACCCTGCTCGAGCCCGAGACCGCTCGGCGCTTCGTCGACGAGTTCCTCGACGTCGAGATGGATGCGAGCCACATCCTGTGGATCGCCACCGCGAACGACGCGCGCTCGATTCCCGAGCCGATCGTGTCGCGCATGAACGTCTACACGATCGAGCGGCCCGACGCGGAAGGCGCGAAGGCGATTGCCGCGTGTGTTTATCGGGAGCTGCTGGCGCGCAACCGCTGGAAGCTCGAGGCCGACCCGCGGCAGCACGTGCTCGAGGCGCTCGGCAGCGTGGCGCCGCGGGAAATGCGCAAGCTGCTGGTGGACGCCATGGGAACCGCGAAGCTCGCCGGCCGTGATCACCTCGAGCGCGACGACCTGGCGCTGGCAAGGCCGGCGGCGCGCCAGCGCATTGGATTCTGAGGGCTAAGAGGGTTTCGCCATTTCCGACGGACCGTACACGACGGATACCTTGGCGTCGGGCGGAATCGCAGGAATCCCCTGCTCCCACGTCGCATAGTCGAGCTTCAGCTTCTCGAAGACCCCCGGCTCGCGCTGTTTCATGTTCGCCCGCTCGCGCGGGTCGCGCGCCAGGTCGTACAGGAACTCGTTACCCTCGATGGAAAGGTATTTCCAGGTCCCCGAGCGCACCGCCTTCTGCTCGCGGAACTTCATCCGCCAATAGAGGTTCCTGGATTTTTCATTCGTCAGAAGATCAATGCCGTCGAGCGGGTAGTCGGGGTGCGGCGCAACCCCGGCGGCGTTCAGGAAAGTCGCGGTCCAATCCATCGTGATCGCGAGCTGAGCGGTGCTCTTGCCCTGCGGCACGCGCGCGGGCCAGCGCGCGATATAGGGCACGCGGATGCCGCCCTCCAGCAGGTCCATCTTGCCGCCGATGAGCGGCCAGTTGTCGGAGAAGCGCTCGCCGCCGTTGTCGCTGGTGAAGACCACGAAGGTATTCCCGGCGTCGCCGTTCCCGTCGAGCGCCGCCAGCACCCGGCCGATGCCTTCGTCCATCTGCCGGATCATCGCGAGATAGGTACGCACCGAGCCGCCGTCGAGATGCGCGATGTTGGAAATCCGCTTCGACTCCTCGGCATCGTCGCGCGTCTCCCAGGGCCAGTGCGGCGCGGTGTAGTGCAGCGAGAGCAGGAATGGCGTGCCTTTGTGCCGCTGCACGAAGTGAACCGCGCGGTCCGACAGAAGATCGGTCATGTAGCCCGAGCGATGCACCTCCTCCTCACCTTCGTAGAGATCGTGCGTGCCCGCGGAATCGCAATGGCGGAAGTAATCCACCCCGCCGCTCATGGGGCCGAAGAACTCCTGGTAGCCGCTCTTCAGCGGGCCAAAATACGGCGGGAACCCGAGATGCCACTTGCCGATGAGCGCGGTCGCATAGCCGGCATCGCGTAGGAGCGATGGAAGCGTGGGGTGTGAAGGCGGCAAGCCAAGATCCGGACGGCCGCGCCCGATGCGGCTGGCGATCGGCTCGTCGGCGGCGCCGCGCAGCCGGTACTGCCAGCGGCCGGTGGCGAGCGCGAAACGCGTCGGCGAGCACACCGGAGAATTCGCGTAGCCGTCGGTGAACCGAAGTCCCTGGCTCGCCATCCTGTCCAGGTTCGGTGAGCATTGGCTTCGTCCGCCGTAGCAACCGAGGTCCGCGTAGCCCAGATCGTCGGCCAGGATGAAGATGAAGTTCGGCTTCAATTCAGTCGAGCTTCAGGCCGATGCGTTGCACCACGGGCGCCCACTTGGCGGCGCCTTCCTTCAAGACCTTGGCGGCGTCCTGCGGCGTGCCGCCGAGCGTGACGATATCGAGCGCCGCGGCGCGCTCCTTCACCTCGCGGGCTTCGAGCGCCCTCGCCGTTTCGGCGCTCATGCGCGTGACGATGGCCGGCGGCACGCGCGCGGAAGCGAACAGCACGAGGTAGAACGGCGCATCGAAACCAGGCGCGCCGGCCTCCGCCGCGGGAGGCACGTCCGGCGCGAGCGGCGAGCGGGCCTGCGTCGACACGGCGAGCGCCCTGAGCTTGCCCGCCTTGACGTGCGGCAGCACCGTCGGCGTGGCGAGAAAACCGCAATGCACCTGCCCGCCCATGACGTCGGTCGTGGCCGCGGCCGGACCCTTGTACGGCACGTGCAGCATGCTCACGCCGGCGCTCGCAAGCAGCAGCTCGGCGGCGAGATGGCCCGGCACGCCGGGGCCTCCGGAGGCATAGGTGAGCGGCTCGCGTTTCGCGAGCTGCAGGAGCTCGGCGAGGGTCTTCACCGGCACCGCAGGGTTGCACACCATCATTTGCGAGAAGCTGCCGAGCAGGCTCACCGGGACGATGTCGCGCCAGGGGTCGAACGGCATCTTGCGGAAGACGTGCGGATTGACGGTGAAAAGCGTGTCCGTGGTGACGCCGAAGGTGTAGCCGTCGGCGGCCGACGCCACGGCTTCGGCGCCGATGTTGCCGCTCGCGCCGACGCGGTTCTCGACCAAGAAGGGCTGCTTGAAAATGCCCTGGAGGCGCTCGCCGACCATGCGGGATACGATTTCGGAAGGCCCGCCGGGCGGAAAGGTAATGACCAGGCGTACCGGCTTCGCCGGCCAGTCCTGGGCGCCGGCGGCCTGCGCAGCGCAGAGCGCCGCCCCGATCAGCGCCAATCGGACCGGAAGGGGGAGTCGCATCACCCCAATTCTAGTTACTTGGGCTTCGCCTCGTATTCGCTGATCGCCTTCTTCAGATCGGCGAACTCCGAGCATGGGAAGAAGCACAGCTTGTCGAGCGAGCTCAGGTGTTCCTTCGCCTTGGGCAGGTTGCCCACCATGAGATACGCCTCGCCCAAGTACTCGTGCGCGCCGCGGTGCCTGGGATCCAGCCGCAGAGCCTCGTTGTAGTGCTTGAACACGAGGTTCATGTCCGGGTTGGCGCCTTTGCGGATCGAATAGGCGTAGAGGTTGTGATAGTCGGCGTTGTTCGGGTTGCGGGCGATGGCGTCCTGGAGGAGCGCCTGCGCCTGCGGCCAGTCCTTGGCGGCGATGGTCTTGCTCGCCTGCTCGAGCACCGGGTCGGTGCGGACCACCGGCTGCGAGTCGGCCGGCAGCGCGGCGGCCGGGGCGAGGAGAAGCGCGGCGAAGACGAGGGTCGAAGGTTTCATGTCAGGTCCCTGGTGTGTCGCTGTGGTTTGGAGGAAACTCCGCTCATTGTAGGAATCGACGCGGGACAGCGGAAGCGGATTTACCACGCCGATACGAAGCGAAATGCGCCGGATACAAATCCTACTCCTTGCCGCGCTAACAATGCTCGCCGGGGCGGCATTCCCCCAGGCGCCGGCATCGCGCCAGGAGGCGCTCGCGTCGCTTGCGAGCGCCGACGCGGCGGCGCGCGCCGCCGGGGTGGTGTGGATCGCGCGCAACGGCGCCGCGGCGGATGCGACTCCGCTGTACGGACGGCTGCGCGACGAAAGCCCCATGGTGCGCAGCTTCGCCGAGCAGGCGCTCTGGATGCTGTGGAGCCGTTCCGGCGACGAGGCGGTCGACCGCCTGCTCGAGCGTGGCATCGACGAAATGCAGTCAGGCCGCCACGCGGAGGCCATCGCCACGTTCTCGGAAGTGATCCGGCGCAAGCCCGAGTTCGCCGAAGGCTGGAACAAGCGCGCCACGGCGCTCTATCTCTCGGGCGAATACCAGCGTTCGCTCGCCGACTGCGCCGAGGTCATCAAGCGCAATCCGCGCCACTTCGGCGCCCTGTCCGGCGCGGGCCTGAACCACCTCGAGCTCGAAGAGCAGCCGCAGGCACTCGGATGGTTCCGCCGCGCGCTCGAGGTCAACCCCAACATGAGCTCGATCGAAGCCGAGGCGCGCCGCCTGGAGGAGCTGCTGCGCGGCCGCTCCACGTAGCTCGACTAGCTAGACGAAATCCTTCGCCGCGGCGACGGCGTCGAGCGGCGCGCCGGTGAGATAGCCCTGGATGAAGTCGCAGCCGCAGCTCCCGAGAAACGCACGCTGGTCCTCGCTTTCCACGCCCTCGGCGATCACCCGGAGCTCGAGCGCGTGCGCGAGCGCGATGATCGCGGACACGATCGCACACTGGTCGGCGTCGGCAGGCAGCTCGCCCGTGAACGAGCGGTCGATCTTCAGCAGGTCCACCGGGAAGCGCTTCAGGTAGGAAAGGCTCGAGTAGCCGGTGCCGAAATCGTCGATGGCGATCGACACGCCCAGCGCCTTCAGGCGGTTGAGCGTCGCTAGGGTGACGTCGGTGTACTGCATCGCGGTGGTCTCGGTGATCTCGAGCTGCAGCAGGCGCGCCGGCAGCCCGGTTTCCCGCAGCGCCGCCGCGACCGTGTGCACCAGCTTCGGATCGTTGAACTGGCGCGGCGACAGGTTCACCGAGACCGGCAGACCGCGCTCCACCCCGATGAAGGTGCCCCAGCGGCAGGCCTGCCGCAGCACCCATTCGCCGAGCTTGAGGATCATGCCGCTCTCCTCGGCGAGCTGGATGAACTCGGCCGGCTCGACCAGCCCACGCTCGGGATGCTGCCAGCGCACGAGCGCCTCGTGCGCGGCCACGAGGCCGGTCTTCGCATCGACGATCGGCTGGTAATAGACGCGCAGCTCGTCCTTGCCGAGCGCGCGCCGCAGGTCGGCTTCCAGCGCGAGCCGGCGCGACGCCGCCTGGTTCATCTCGGCGGTGAAGAACTGGTAGTTGGCGCGCCCGAGCTCCTTGGCGTGGTACATCGCGGCGTCGGAGTTGCGGATCAGCGTCGCGGCGTCGCGGCCGTCGTCGGGGAACACCGCGATGCCGATCGAGGGCGTGACGATGAGCTCGCGCTCCTCGACGAGGAGCGGCTGCGAAAGCTGCTCGAGCATCTTCCGGGCGACGTACGCGGCGTCCGCGGAGCGCTTCAACTCGGGGAGCACCACCACGAACTCGTCGCCGCCGATGCGGCAGATGGTGTCGCCTACCCGCAGCTGCCTGACCAGGCGCTGGGCGACCTCTTTCAGCAGGGTGTCGCCCACGGCGTGGCCGAACGAGTCGTTGATCGCCTTGAAGCGGTCCAGGTCGACGAACATGACCGCGGTCTGCTTGCGGTTGCGGTAGGAGAGCGCCAGCGCCTGCGTCAGGCGGTCTTCCAGAAGCCTGCGGTTCGGCAGCCCGGTGAGCGCGTCGTGGTCGGCGAGATGGCGCGCGCGCGCGTTGGCTTCCTGCAGCTCGGCGGTGCGCTCGGCCACGGCGCGCTCCAGCGCGTCGCGCGCGGACTGCAGCAATTCGCGCGCGGCGTGCTCGGCGGTCACGTCCTCCAGGCTCCAGATCCATTCCTGCTCGGGCTCGCCGACGTCGATGCGCCGACCGCGGGTGCGGCAGCGGAAGCTCGAGCCGTCGCGCCGCTTGAAAAGCCATTCCGCGTCGTGGGTCTCGCCGGGCGCGGTGCACTGGTAAGCGAGCCGGCCCGCCTCCGCCCAGTCCTCCGGCGAGGCGAACAGCACCTCCGAGCTCTGGCCGACGAGCTCGCCCGGCCCCGCGCCGACCATCTCCTCGAGGAAGCGGTTGCAGCGCTGGATGGTTCGCGCGCGCACGAAGGCGATGCCGACGGCGGCGTTGTCGAGGATCAGCTCCTGCTCGACGAGGGCGCGCCGCACGCGCTCTTCCGTCTCGTTGTGGACGGTGACGTCCTCGACGATCCATACCGAGCCCCGATGGGGATCGAGCGGGTCGACCGCGCGGCCGTCGGCCCGGCTCCAGAACGTCGTGCCGTCCCTTCGCCGGCGCAGCTCGACGCGACGCGAGGTCTCGCCGCGCGCGAGCACCTCGTACTCCGCGCCGGCCTTAGCGTGCTCCGAGATGTCGGTGTACAGGACGGCGGTGGGCTTGCCCTCGAGCTCGGCCGGGCCGTAGCCGTACATCTCCTCGTAGCGCCGGTTGCAGCGCACGATGCGCCGGTCCTTGATGAAGACGATGCCGATCGAGGCGGTGGCGAGGATCGCCTCCTGCTCGCGCAGCAGGCGCGCGAGCTCGTCGGCATCGCGACGCTTGTCGGTGATGTCCTCGACGAGCCACACGGTGCCCTGCTGCGGGCTCGCCGGATCCAGCGCCTTCGCGACCAGGCGCGCGACGAAGGTGGAGCCGTCACTGCGCCTGAGCTCCCACTCGACGTCGAGCTGGCTGCCGCGCGAGATGAGCGGCCCGGCGATCTCCCCGAGCGCGGCGTAGCTCGCCGGGCTCGCGCAGATGACCTCGCCGGGCTGGCCGATCAGCTCGTCCGGGCCGTAGCCGAGCATCGCGGCGAAGCGCGCGTTGCACAGGAAGAAGCGCCGCTCGCGCGTGAACGCGATGCCGATCGACAGATTGGCAAGCAGCGCGTCGTATTCGAGCTGGGTGTAGCGCGTGCGGCCGGCGTAGCTCGCCGGCAGCGACTCGGCAGGGCTCGGCGCGCCGCGCAGCGGTGCGGGCTCGGTCACTTTCCGGGAGGCTCGGCGCGCGCTCGGCGCGCAAGAACCCTGAAGTCCTCGGCGTAGCGGCGCAAGTTGGCCACGGCGCGGTTGCGCTGCTCGGGGGCGAACGTCTTGTCGAGCTCGAGGATCAGCGTCAGGTACTCCTGGTGGAAGCGCTCGCTCGCGGCAAGGTGGGCCGGATCCCGGCCGCGCTCCCAGTTGGCGATCCAGTCGGGCAGGCGCTTCTGTGCTTCGCGCTTGCGGATCATGTCGACGAATTCGGCTTGCATGCGCTGGCGGTCCTTCGCGCGCAGATCATCGTAGAGCGGCGTGCGCTCGGAAAACTGCCTCACTTTTTCCGCCTGAACGCTCGACAGGTTCCCCACCCAGTCCTCCAGCCTTTCCTCGAGACGCCTGGCGCGGCGCTTGCGCCTCTCCGCTTCGCTGCCGCGCAGGTACTCGCGCGCGAACTTGCGGTTGTCTTCCGCGAACCGCTTCTCCATGTGCGCGACTTGCTGCGGCGTCAGGCGGTCGAGCAGCGGCGCCACTCGCTCGGCGGCGAAGCGCAGGCTTTGCCGCGCGTGCGCCACCAGGGAATCGTAACCCCAAACGAGGTCCTCGCGCGAGAGTCCTTTCGCTAGGCGCTTCGCCGCGTCTTCCGAGATGCGCGCGTACTGCGGCAGCGCGGTTCTCCTGTGCCAGGCGAAGAACTCGTCGATGCGCTCGTCGAGCTCGTCGGAGCCCTTCGCGTCGAGATCCAGATAGCTCTTCGCCCGGAAAAGAAGATACGTGTCCGCGTTGTCGTACGCGAGCCGCAGGGCGGTGCAGCCGGCCAGCAGCCACGCGGCCGCGAACGCGAGCGTGACATTGCGCACGCTCTTCACCAGAAGCTCTCCACCGTGATGTGGCCCGGCGTGCGGCGCCGGTTCTTGCGCAGGCCGCGCTTGACGAGCGCCGCGGTCGTGTCCTTCAGCATGTCAGGGTTGCCGCACAGCATGACCTGGGAGTCGGTCGCAGCAAGCTTGAGGCCCGCAGCGCCTTCCAGGCTCGCGTCGCCAAGCAGCGCCGGAATCCGGCCGCGCAGCGCGTGCGGCGCATCTTCCCTGCTCACTATGGGGACATACCGGAAGCGCGGCCCGTGCTTCACCCGTGCTCGCTCAATTTCGTCGCGATAGACGAGTTCCGGCGCCTGCCGCACCGCGTGAACCAGGACAACCTTCTCGAACCGCTGCCACGGGGTTTCGGCGCGCAGCATCGAGACGAACGGCGCGATTCCGGTGCCGGTGGCCATCAGCCAGAGCGTCTCGGCGTCGGGGATCTCGGAGAGCACCAGAAAGCCGGCCGGGTTCGAGGCGACGAAGAGCCGGTCTGCGGCCTCGAGGCGCGCCAGCCGCGGCGAGAGCGGGCCCTGTGGCACCACGATGCCGTAGAACTCGAGCAGCGGCTCGCCCGGCGCGTTCACCAGCGAGAACGCGCGCGCCACGCGCGCGCCATCGATGTCGAGCGCGATGCGCACGAACTGCCCGGCCTGGAATGCGAGCGCCGCTCCCTTGACGCGCAAGGTGAACAGGCTCTCGGTCCAATGCCGATTCTCGACCACCTCTGTTTCGAACCACTGGGTCATTGGACCGGGTATGGCTCCAGATGCAGGTCTTGCACCTCGCCGCCGAACATCACGATCGCGCCCTGCCGGCGGTTGTTGCCGGTGTCGGAAAACTCGAACGTGTAGGTGCGCGCGATGCGCAGCTCCCCGTCATGGTTGCGGGCGAGGCGCATACGGGCGAAGGACACGGTGTCGTCGAGAAACTGGAGCTGGTAGCGCTCGCACGCCGAGCGGCCGGCGCGCACCGCGCGCTCGCGCGCCCTCAGGCTGTCGGCCCAAAGCAATAGCCCTGCGGCGATGAGGACAATCGCGGCGCCTTCCCACATGGAGGGCGTGATTTTACTGCGGCGGCGCGCGCCGCCTTTTCGGCGGCCTAGGTCCTATTGAGCGGGGTCAATCTGCGTGCTCGGCGAAATACCACATCGAACGTGCCGAGCTGATCCATTCGCCCTCGGTGCTGGTGCTCAACTGCTGTTGATTGCGTGTCGTCGGGGTGTCGGACGGCGCGCCGCCGGGGCCCTGGCGCACGGCCGTCTCGAGCTCGGCAATCTCGCTCAGGACGCGCTTGGCGTGCTGATAGAAGACCTCGCCCTTGCCGTTCGGCCGGATACCGTGCGGCAGCCGAGCAAACAAGCGCGTCCCTGCGAACCGCTCGAGCCGCTGGATGCGTGTCGAGACGTGGGACTGCACGGTATCCATGGTGTCGGCGGCGCGGCTGAAGCTGCGCAGTTCATATACCAGGACGAAGCACTGCAGGTCGTTGACGTGAAGGATCGGGGTCATCCTCTGCCTCCCGTTCGTGTCTGACTGTGCGGCGATCGCGACCGGAGCTATCGCTCATCACCGATGTGAGGGCCGGTAGCGAGCCGCCAACGATCTGCGATCCAAGATATCGCCTCTCGCTGATTGATCGCAAGGAATTCCGCGTGCTATCGATATACGGCGCCGCTTCGCGCGTGCGTCATTTAGCCGCAGGGGACCGCTACGAGCACGTTTGCGTCAGGCAACAGCAAGAAATGGCCGCGAGGCCGATCGGCGAGGCTTTCTCGGCCTCGCCGGCGCCGCCGTTCCGGCAGCCGCCCGCCTTCGACCCCGCCGTGCTGTGCCGGGCCCAGACCACCGCCGCTCTGCAGGCGAGAGCGGCCCTACGCGTTCAATCCGGGAGAGAGCCATGACGAATCACGACGGAGGCACTAAATGACCGCGATCATCAAAAAGCATCGACTCGTTATAAATATTTTCGTACTACTGTTATTCGCCGCAGCGCTCACATCGCCAATGTGGTGGCGGTGGTCCACCCCGCTTGCAGCGGCCACCTCGTCTGGGCAGACGGCGCCGATCGTGCACCACCAGCACAGAGACACGCCGCATATGCACGTGAAGAACTGGATGGTGCAGCCGACCGGAATCCAGGGCGTAGAACCTCTGGATCCCAACACCGTTCCGAAGTTCAAGAATCAGTTGTCCAGGCTTCCAACCTTTGTGCCCGTCGGGACGAAATTCGATAAGTCCCTGGGACGGAACGTCCCTCTTTATGAGGTCACGGAAAATATCGTGTTTCAGCAGATTTTGCCGGAGGGATTCCCCAAGACGAAGATCTACGCTTACGGCGGCAAGGTCAACACCGCAAAGCCCGGCGAGCCGGAAAGAATTGACACCGTATTCTCGACGCCCGGACCTACGTTCGAGGCGCAAAGCAACCGGCGCATCTTCGTTCACTACATCAACAACCTGTCGGGTCCTCACATGTTCCCCGTCGATCCGACGATCATGGCGGCCAATCCCAACAACGCGCCGATACCCACCGCTCCGTTCAAGCCGTTCCCTGGGGGCTACCCCGAGTTTCAGAGCCCGATCGTGACCGTGGCTCACCTGCACGGCGGCGTCACTCCCTCCGATTCGGACGGCTTTCCGGAGTCGTGGTTTTCAAAGGGTCTGACGAAGAAGGGCCCGACGTTTACGGGAACCACGTTCGAATATTTCAACGGGCAGTTGCCGACGATGCTCTGGTATCACGACCACGCTCTCGGACTGACGCGCCTCAATCTGGCTGCGGGACTGGAGGGCATGTACATCATCCGCGACCCGCACAACGACGACGTCGCCCCGCTCCTTCCCTCGGGTGAGTTCGAGATGCCGCTCATGTTGTCGGACAGGGCATTCAACACGGACGGATCGATCCATTTCACCACGGTCGGCGACAATCCCGACGTCCACCCGTATTGGGACCCCGAGTACTTCGGCGACCAGATCATGGTCAACGGCAAGGTGTGGCCGAACATGAACGTGAAGCGGCAGCAGTACCGCTTCCGCATCGTCGACGGCTCCAACGCGCGCTTCTACAACTTGAGTCTGTCGAACGGCATGTCCTTCACACAGGTCGCCGGCGACGGCAGCTACTTGCCCAAGCCCGTCACGTTGACGTCGTTGATGCTGGCCGTCTGTGAGCGAGCGGACATCCTGGTCGACTTCTCGAAATTCAGGCCGGGAACGAAGATCGTGTTGCAGAACTCCGCGGCCGCTCCCTTTCCAAGCGGGGATGCTCCCGATGCGAACACCAGCGTCGTCATGCAATTCACGGTTGTGGACTCGCCGGCGGTGCATCCGCAAGCCCTGCCCGATACGCTGATCACCGTTCCCACGCTCGTTGAGACCCCGAACATCGGGAATCCCAAGCTCTTCACGCTGAACGAGCAGGAACATCCCGTTACGGGCGATCCTCTTGGCGTGTTCATCGACGGACGTCATTTCGACGAACCTGTCACCGAGCTCCCCAGGGTCGGCACCACGGAGGCGTGGTACATCCAGAACCTGACGGAGGACGCCCATCCGATTCACATTCACCTGGTCGAATTTCAGCTGGAGGACAGGCAGGTCATCGAGAGGGACCGCTTCAAGGCCCACTGGGAGAGCCTGAATGGCGCGGACCTTCCGCTCAACCACGCTCCGATCAGAGCCAATGTGGAGATACCGGTGGATACCGGCGACGGGACAGGTTCCCGTGATTTCCTGTTCGACCAGGATACGGGCCTGCCGACGCAACCGATACCGCCCTCGCCAAGCGAGTCCGGCTGGAAAGACGTCTTCATCGCCCCGCCGTTCATGATCACCCGGCTTACGATCCGCCTGGCGCCGCAGTCAGTGAAGGAAGCGGACCTGTTCCCGGGAAAGAACACCTTCCCGTTCGATCCGACCAAGGGCCCGGGTTACGTATGGCACTGCCATATTCTCGACCACGAAGACAACGACATGATGCGGCCGATGCAGATCGTGAACGACGATCGCCCGAGTCTCAACAGCATGCTTGCGGGGAAGACGAGTGTCGCGTCGCGCTACTCGACACCGGCAACCAAGCCGGGCCACGAGCACAAAAAACCCATGACCAAGGGCTCGAAACCCGTGGCTGCGCGCTCGACGACGGAACGCACGGCACTGGTGACTGATTGAGAAGCATGAAGAAGTAAAGTAAAGCGGTCCGAGAACTG
>DASYPG010000662.1:0-3832 GCA_036006885.1 Burkholderiales bacterium
ACCGTGGACGGGGGCGGCGAGGCAGGCGGTACCACCACTATGGGCGCGGGTTGCTTGCTTGCGCACGCTCCAAGCAATGCCACTGCGACGATAGATACGGGAAGAATCAGGAACTTGCTCATCGTAGTCTCCTGGTGTGGGTATCTTGCATAGGAGGAAGTAGCAATCTGCGTTCCGCGCCGTCGGCGGGCGCTAGAATCGGCCGCAGCTTGCGAATCGATCGAGCGCTTCCAGCCGCACTGCTCGCGCTGTGCGCAGTTTCGGCGCGCGCCAACACCGCTCATGGCGGCGACCTACGGCCGCCACGCGAGCGCGGTCGAGGCGCTCATCCGTGCGGGCGCCGACGTCAACCAGCGCGACCGGATGTTGAACAACCCGTTTCTCTACGCGGGCGCCGAAGGCATGCTCGAGATCCTCAAGCTCGCCGCGGCGGCGGGCGCCGATCCGCGCCTTACCAACCGCTACGGCGGCACCGCGCTGATTCCGGCCGCGGAGCGAGGCCACGTCGACGTAGTGGACTGGCTGCTCGAGAACACCAAGGTCGAAGTGAACCACGTGAACCGCCTGGGATGGACGGCGCTCCTCGAGGCGATCGTGCTCTCCGACGGCGGCCCGAGGCACCAGCGGATCGTCGCCTCGCTCATCCGCCACGGCGCCGACGTTAACATTCCCGACCGTGAAGGACGAACCCCCCTCTACCATGCGCGCTCGCGCGGCCATACCGAGATCCGCGCGCTCCTCGAGTCCGCGGGCGCCCGTCCCTAGCCTTGCAACTTCAGTAAGAAAGGATTAACGCGTAGCAGCGATGCGTTTGCAGATCGTGACCCCCACCCTCAAGGTGCTGCTCGTCCTCGGCCATCCGCGCAGGGACAGCCTGTGCGGAGCGCTCGCCGACGCGTTCGCGGCAGGAGCGCGGCAGGCGGGCGTCGACCTCCGGCGGCTGGATCTCCGCGATCTGCAGTTCAACCCGAACGTGATCGCCGGCTCGCCGCGCAACCAGCCGCTCGAGCCGGCCATTCGCCAGGCGGTCGATCTGGTCCGGTGGGCGGACCACCTGGTGTTCGTGTTTCCGACGTGGTGGGGCACGATGCCTGCGCTGATGAAAGGGTTCCTCGACCGGGTGCTGATGCCCGGCTTTGCGTTCGAGGAGCACGAGGAGGGGGGTGGTTGGGACAAGCTCCTGACCGGCAAGTCGGCCCACCTGCTCACCACCATGGACACGCCGACGTGGGTCTACCGCTGGATCTACAAGGCGCCGGGGCTGAACAGCCTCGCGCGCGCCACGCTCGGTTTCTGCGGCATCGAGCCCGTCCGCACCACGATCTTCGGGGTGGTGAAAGATTCGGACCCCGCCATGCGCTCGCGCTGGCTGCAGCAGGCGCGCACGCACGGATTGCGGTTGGGCGAGGGCGTGCTGACGGTGGGCGAGCGCCGGCGCAAGGGACTCGGCGCCTGGCTTGCCGCCATGCGGCTCCAGTTCCATCCGATGGCCTGGGGCGCATACGCAATCGGCGCGGCCGGCGCGGTGCAGGCGAGCGGCAGGTTCGATGCCGCGGCATTCTGGCTCGGCTTGCTGAGCCTGTTCCTCCTCGAAGTGATCACCGTATTCACCAACGAGTACTTCGACTTCGAAAGCGACCGCCGCAACAGGAACTTCGGCCCTTTTACCGGCGGCTCGCGCGTGCTGGTCGACGGCAGGATCAGCGCCGCCCGCATGAGATTCGGCATCGGCCTGGCGATCATGGGCTTCGTCGCCGCGTTTCTCGTCCTTGCCGCCATCGTGCCGGCGTCGGGGCTGATCGCGCTCGGCATGATCGCGATTCTCGCGATCGGCTACACCACGCCGCCGCTGAAGCTCTGCTGGCGCGGGCTCGGCGAGCTCGATGTGGCCCTGACCCATAGCACCGTCATCGTCCTGTGCGGGTTCCTGTTCCAGGGCGGCGCCTGGAACGCTTCGTTTCCGGGGCTTGTCAGCGCACCGCTCTTTCTCGCGGTGCTGCCGGCCATCATCCTGTCGGGCATACCGGACTATGCCGCGGACTACGCGGCCGGCAAGCGATCGCTCGCGGTCGTCATGGGTCCTCGCGCGGCGATCCGGATCGCGCAAGCCATAACGCTGCTGGCCGCGGTCACCGCGATTCTCTGGGACTATCGCGGCGTGGCGGCGTCTTCCTTCGAGGGCATCGGCATCGTGGCGGTGCCGCACGCGCTCGTGCTGACCTGGCTTCTCGAGCGCCACTTGAGGCGGCCCAGGACCGCCGCACGAATCGACGGCCTGATGGCGCTCGGGCTGCTTTACATCGTCTGGTTCGTCGCCGTGCCGCTCTACCATCTCACTTGATGGCCGGGGAGAAGACCCACTCGGCGCGCGCGCTGACGCGCACGTACAGGACGGGGTCGGATGAGGTCCACGCATTGCGGGGAGTCGATCTCGAGCTGTGCTCGGGAGAGCTCGTCGCGCTCCTGGGCCCTTCGGGCAGCGGCAAGTCCACGTTGCTCAACCTTCTCGGCGCCCTCGACCGTCCCGATGGCGGCGAGATCTGGTTCAAGGGGGAAGAGCTCACGCGTTTAGACGACCGCGCGCTCGCCCGCTATCGGCGCCGACACGTCGGCTTCGTGTTTCAGTCTTACAACCTGATCCCCAGCCTGACGGCGCGGGAGAACGTCGAGCTCGCATGCGACGGCGCCGCGCGGCCGATGGCCGCCGCACAGGCGCTTGAGCTGGTCGGTCTCGGCGCGCGCATGGATCATTTCCCGGGGCAGCTTTCCGGCGGCGAGCAGCAGCGCGCTGCCGTCGCGCGGGCGATTGCGAAGCGGCCCGAGCTCCTGCTGTGCGACGAGCCGACCGGGGCCGTGGACAGCAAGGCCGGGGTGCAGATCCTGGAGGTGATCGAGCGCTGCAGCCTGGAATTGGGCGCGGCCACCGTGCTCGTCACCCACAACAGCGCGATCGCGGCGATGGCGGACCGGGTCCTCTCGCTCGTCGACGGAAAGCTCGCGCAAGCGCGCCGCAACGCGCCGCGTCGCAAGGCACGCGATATCTCGTGGTAAGCGTGCTGCCGATTCTCGAGCGCAAGTTGGTGCGCGACCTGCGGCAGATCGCCGGCCAGGCCGCGGCGATCGTCCTGGTGGTGGCCTGCGCGGTGGCGACGGCCGACATGTCGTTCGGGGTGCTGCGCTCGCTGGAACAGGCGAGGGCGCAGTTCTACGAGCGCTGCCGCTTCGCCGACCTCTTCGGCTCGCTGCGGCGGGCGCCCGAGGCCGCGGCGGAGGCGATCCGGCGGCTGCCCGGCGTCGCGGCCCTCCAGACGCGGCTTGCCGCCGACGTCGCCATCGGTCTCGCCGGCACCGATGAGCCGATCGCCGGCCGGTTGCTTTCGCTGCCGGAGCGCGGCGAGCCGGAAGTCAATGCCATCGTGTTGCGTCGGGGGCGACTTTTCAGCGCGGCTGACGCGCCCGAGGTGATCGTGAGCGAGCGCTTCGCCGAGGCGCATGGCCTCGCGCCCGGCGAGCGTCTGAGCGTGCGGCTGCGCGGGCACTCGCGCGAGCTCGTCATCGTCGGGCTCGCGCTCTCCCCCGAATACGTCTATGCCCTGGGACCGGGAATGATCGCGCCCGACGATCGCCGTTTCGGGATCCTGTGGGCCGGGCGCCGCCTGCTCGAAGCCGAGCTGGGCGCCGGCGGCGAATTCAACGACCTTGCCGTCCGGGTCAAGGAATCGGCTGCGTTGGAGGAGGTAGCGCATCAGGTCGAGGCGGCGCTCAAGGCCTACGGCGCGGCCGATATCCACGGCCGCGAACGCCAGCCCTCTCATGCTTTCCTCTCCGCCAT
>DASYPG010000663.1:0-2108 GCA_036006885.1 Burkholderiales bacterium
CGGCCAAGGTGCTCGAGTTCCTGCCGCTCACGCGCTAGTTGCGCTTGTAGCGGTCCTCGAAGCGCACGATGTCGTCCTCGCCGAGGTAGCCGCCCGACTGCACCTCGATGAGATAGAGCGGCATCTTGCCGGGGTTCTCGAGGCGGTGCTTCATGCCGATCGGAATGAACACTGATTCGTTCTCCGACACGAGGAGCTGGTCCTCGCCGCGCGTTACCTTCGCCGTCCCGGAGACCACGACCCAGTGCTCGGCGCGGTGGTGGTGCATCTGCAGCGAGAGCGCCGCGCCCGGCTGCACCATGATGCGCTTGACCTGGAAGCGCTCGCCGGCGTCGACGCTCTCGTAGTAGCCCCACGGACGGTGTACGCGCGTGTGCGAGACGTGCTCGGTGCGCGCCTTGGCCTCGAGGTTGGCCACCGCCTCTTTCACGTCCTGGCTGCGGTCCTTGGCGGCGACGAGCAGCGCGTCCTCGGTCTCGACCACTACGAGGTCCTTGAGGCCGATGGCCGAGACGTGCCGCTTCTCCGAGCGCACGTAGCAGCCGCCGGAATCGTGCAGATAGACGTCGCCGACCGCGACGTTGCCGGCGGCGTCCTTCGGGCTGATGCGCCAGAGCGCGCTCCAGGTCCCGACGTCGCTCCATCCCGGATCGCTCTGGACCACGACCGCCTCCAGGGTCTTTTCCATGACGGCGTAGTCGATCGAATCGGACGGGCAGGCTGCGAACGCCTCGCGGTCCAGCCGCAGGAAATCGAGGTCGCGCACGCCTTTCTCGTAGGCCCGTTTCGCCGCGGCGAGCATCTCGGGCCGCAGCCGCTCGAGCTCGTCGAGATACTTCGCGGCGGAGAAGGCGAACATGCCGCTGTTCCAGAGGAACTGGCCGCTCGCGACGAAGCCCTCGGCGCTCGCGCGGTCGGGCTTCTCGCGGAAGCTCGCCACCTTGCAGGCGTCACCTTGGAGCGGCGCGCCGCGCTCGATGTAGCCGAACCCGGTCTCCGGCGCCGACGGAACGATGCCGAACGTGGCAAGGTAGCCGCGGCTCGCGAGCTCGAGCGCCGTGGCGGCGTCCCGGCGGAAGACTTCGGGCTTGGTGATCGTGTGGTCCGACGGCAGCACGAGAAGCAGTGCGTCCGGGCTGCGTTCGCGCGCCGCGAGCGCGGCCACCGCGATGGCCGGCGCGGTGTTGCGCCCGACGGGCTCGAGGATCATCGGCGCCGCCTGCACGCCGATCTCGCGCAGCTGGTCCGCGGCGAGGAACCGTTGCTCGTCGTTGCACACCACGATCGGCGCCTCGCAGCCTGCCATCGGTTTCACCCGTAAGGCTGTCTCCTGGAACAAGGTGTGGCGTGAAAGGAGCGCGAGAAACTGCTTCGGCAGGAGCTTGCGCGACATCGGCCACAGGCGCGTGCCGGAACCGCCGGAGAGGATCACCGGGTAAAAGCGCAGGGTCATTGGGTCCGGATTCTATCCCCACGCTTCGAACTTACGGCGCGTCTACGCCACGGCCGTCGCGCTCGCGCCGCTCGCGCCCCTCGCGCCGTTCGCGCGCCCTGATGAGCCGATCGTCCGGAGTCCAGTCTGAGGTGACCGGGGCGGATGCCGCCTCCCGGGCAATCGCGCGCTCCCTGAAGTAGGCGGTGACGAGCACCAGCACGAAAAGCGCGGTGAAGGCATAGGAGATCGCCCAGTCGGGCACGCCAAGGCGCCAGGCGCCCAGGCCCAAGGCGCTGGCGAGCGCTGCGCTGCCCGTCATGATCCATGCCGCCGCATACACGGGCACGCCGCGCTCGAGAAGCAAGTGATGCAGGTGCTCCCGGTCGGCCTCGAACATGCTGATCCGCTTGTGTATGCGTACGAACATCACGCGCGCCATGTCGAGCAGCGGCACCGCGAGGATCCACATGCATACGATCGGCGGCAGCGTGCGCCCCTCGCCTTGGGTGAGGTCGATCGAAAACCAGCACAGCGCGAGCCCGAGCATCATGCTGCCGGAGTCCCCCATGAACACGCGGGCCTGGGTCCGGACGCCCGGGAAGCGCATGTTCCACATCAGGAATCCGGTCACCGCCGCCGCGAGAAGGAGCAGCAGCGCGGCCTGCGTCCCCAG
>DASYPG010000664.1:0-6208 GCA_036006885.1 Burkholderiales bacterium
CGGCGCGGCAAGCTGCGCGTGAATGCATCCAGTACCTCGGTGTTTTGCGCCTCGATCTCGGCGCGCTTTTCGCGCCAGATCGACGCGATGCGCTCGCACAGCTCCGGAAACGCCGGCATGCCGTAGCGCGCGCTGCGCGGATAATAGGTGCCGCCGAAGAACGGCACGCCCTGCGGCGACAGGAACATCGTGAGCGGCCAGCCGCCCGCGCGCTGCGCGAGCATCTGGTGCGCGGTCTGGTAGATCTGGTCGATATCCGGACGCTCCTCGCGGTCGACCTTCACGTTGACGAACAGGCGGTTCATCAGCGCGGCGACCTCGGGGTCCTCGAAGCTCTCGTGCGCCATGACATGGCACCAGTGGCACGCGGAATAGCCGACCGAGAGCAGGATCGGCTTGTCCTCCTGCCGGGCGCGCTCGAGCGCCTCGTCGCCCCAGGGATACCACTCGACGGGGTTGGCGGCGTGCTGCTGGAGATAGGGCGAGGTTTCTGTCGCGAGGCGGTTCGGCATGGCCGGAAACCCCGCCGCAGCGGCGGTTTCCGGCGGGGTGTTCCCTATTACTACTACTTTTTGGCCGACTTGGTGAAGGGGAAGATGTGGGTCAAGCCCATGATGTCGGTGATGAGCAGGACGATGAATACCACGAGGATGAAAGTAAGCACGTCGGTGCCGCCGGCCGGCAGGCTGTCGAACTGTCCGGCGAGCTGCGCCACCTCGTCGTCGGTCATCGCCGCCACGCGCGCTTTCACCTGCGCCGCGCTGACCCCATGCGCTTCGAGCTGGGCCCGCACATCGTCGCGCTCCAGCACGGAGAGAACGCGGGAGCGCTCGGCATTGCCGGCCTCGGTCGGCAGCATGCCAGCGTGAACCGGCAGTCCCAGACCGGCGAGGCAGGCGATGAGCAGGCTGGAAATCAGACGCTTGAAGAGGCGGGTCATGGGTTCTCCCATGTTGTTGGTGGTGCGACGAGCTTACCATTTGCTCTATGACGGACCAATCGAGCGCCGCCGACGTGTTGCTTTTTTGGTTCGGCGGGCCGTCCGAGCGAGGAAAAGCGCACAAGCGCTGGTTCGTGAAGGACGAAGCCTTCGACCGCGAGGTGCGCGAGCGCTTCCTGGCCCTGTATGAGGAAGCGGCCGCCGGCAAGCTTGCGGATCTGAAAGAAAACGCCGCCGACTGCCTCGCGCTCATCGTCGTGCTCGATCAGTTCCCGCGCAACATGTTCCGCGGCACGCGGCGCGCCTTCGCGACCGATGCGCTCGCGCTCGAGGCGGCGCGTCATGCGGTAGCGCACGGCTTCGACCGGGACCTCTTTCCGGTGGAACGCCTCTTCGTCTACCTCCCTTTCGAGCACTCCGAGGTGCTTGCCGACCAGGACAGGTCCTGCGAGCTCACCCGAGCGCTCGATACCTATCCAGAGACGAACGACGTCTACCGCTACGCCCTGCTTCACCGCGACATCATCGTGCGCTTCGGACGCTTTCCGCATCGCAACGCCATCCTCGGGCGCGCGAGCACGCCCGAGGAGCTCGAATTCCTGAGGGGCCCCGGATCGAGCTTCTAGCCGACGTCGGTCACCGCGCCCCGGGACGCGGTCGAGACGAGCTTCATGTACTTCGCTAGCAGGCCCGCGGTATAGCGCGGCTTTGGCGGCTGCCATTTCTTGCGCCGCGCGGCGAGCTGCTTCGCTGGAACGTTCAGCTGCAGCAGGCGCTTCTTCGCGTCGATGGTGATGGAGTCACCTTCCTTTACGAGCGCGATGGTGCCGCCGACGTAGGCTTCCGGCGCGACGTGTCCGACCACCATGCCCCAGGTGCCACCGGAGAAGCGCCCGTCGGTCAGCAGGCCCACCGATTCACCCAGGCCCTGGCCGATGAGCGCCGAGGTCGGCGCGAGCATCTCCTGCATACCCGGGCCGCCCCGCGGACCCTCGTAGCGGATCACGATCACGTCGCCGGGCTTGATGCGCTTCGCCATGATTGCCCGCATGCATGCGTTCTCCGAGTCGAACACGCGCGCAGGACCGGTGATCGACGGGTTCTTGAGGCCGGTGATCTTGGCGACGCAGCCTTCGGTGGCGAGATTGCCCTTCAGGATGGCGAGATGGCCCTGCCGGTACAGGGGCTTCGACCAGGGGCGGATCACCTCCTGGTCGGCGCGCGGCTCGTCGGGCACGTCCTTCAGCATTTCGGCCATGGTCTTGCCGTGGATCGTCATGCATTCGCCGTGCAGCACGCCGTTCTTGAGCAGGATCCTGAGGACCTGCGGCACCCCGCCGGCGCGGTGGAAGTCGACCGCCACAAAGCGGCCTGAAGGCTTGAGGTCGCACAGCACCGGGACCTTCTTCCGCACGCGCTCGAAGTCGTCGATGGTCCATTTCACCCCGGCCGCGGCGGCGATCGCGAGGTAGTGCAGCACCGCGTTGGTCGAACCCCCGGTCGCCATGACCAGCGCGACCGCGTTCTCGATCGACTTGCGCGTGATGATGTCGCGCGGCTTGAGGTCGCTCCTGACCGCCTCGACCAGCACGCGCGCCGACTCGGCGGCGGAGTCGACCTTCTCGGCGTCGGGCGCGGCCATCTGCGAGGACCCGAGCAGGCTCATGCCGAGCGCCTCGAACGACGAGCTCATCGTGTTCGCGGTGTACATCCCGCCGCAGGCGCCCACGCTCGGGCACGCGTTCTTCTCGATGCCGACGAAATCCTCCTGCGAGAGCTTGCCCGCGGTGAACGAGCCCACCGCCTCGAAGGCCGATACGATGGTGAGGTCCTTGCCCTTCCACTTGCCCGGCTTGATCGTGCCGCCATACACGTAGATGCCCGGCACGTTCATGCGCGCCATGGCCATCACGCCGCCCGGCATGTTCTTGTCGCAACCGCCGATCACCAGCACCCCGTCCATCGCCTGGCCGTTGACGCTGGTCTCGATCGCGTCGGCGATCACTTCGCGCGACACCAGCGAGTACTTCATCGCCTCCGTGCCCATGCCGATGCCGTCGGTCACCGTGGGCACGCCGAAGGTCTGCGGCTTGGCGCCCGCCGCCTCGAGCGCCGCCACGGCCCGCTCGGCGAGCGGCTGGATGCCGGCGTTGCACGGGTTCATGGTCGAGTGGCCGTTCGCCACGCCGACGATCGGCTTGTCGAAGTCGCCGTCGCCGAAGCCGACGGCGCGCAGCATGGCGCGATTGGGCGAGCGGGCGACACCGTGGGTGATCATCCGGGAACGGCGGTTAGACGCGGAATCTCGTGTTGTCATCTTGTCCTCCAACATATCGGATCGATCATCGCGGCTTTGCGGCCACCGCGGACACCCAGGCTTGCGCAAACATGCCGCACTTCTCCTTGCTCCAATCGCGCAGCACCGCGGCTGAGCTCGCGTCACCAGCTCCTTCGAGCTGCCGTGCCAGGTACTCTACGATGAACTCGCGCGACTCGTAGCACTCGTAGTGCGCGGAAAGCTGAATGGCTTCGAACCCGGCCGCTGCCAGATCCCGCCCCAGATTCCGGCCCGCGTGCACGTTCCCGCCGTTGCCCGATTGCAACGCCATGTATGCATCGAGCGCGCGCGAGAGCGCCGGCGACGGCGGGGACAGCAGGAAGCCGCCCCAATCCGGGCTGCACACCCCGATTACGCCCCCCAGAACCAACACGCGATAGAACTCGCGCAAAGCCCTTTGCGGATCGGCAAGGTGCTCGATAAGCGCATGACTGAACACCCGGTCGAATCGTCCGCTCTCGAAAGGCAAGGAATAGATGTTGCCGCTTTCAAACCGCAGGTTACGACGTGCATCGCGCACCGCTGCCTGCCTCGCACGCGCGATCTGAGCCGGCGCGGCATCCACCCCGACGACCTCGCCAGGGTCGATGCGCGCTGCGATCCCCGCGGTGATCGAACCGGGGCCGCATCCGCAATCGAGCAGCGAGAGGCCCGGCTGCAGGTACGGCATGAAGAATAGGCCGTGGGAGGCGAGCGTTCGCCTCGCCATAAAGTCCGAGGCATTCTCGCTCTCCCCAGGAGTGTAGATCTCCGAATTCACGCGGGCGCGATTGTCCGCCCGGGCACGCGCTTCCGGCCAATGCTATTTGCGCGCGGCTGTAATACCCTATGGGTATGCATCTCCCGGAAATACGCGAAATGCGGTATTTCATGGCCGTGGCCGAGCGGCTGCATTTCGGCCGCGCCGCCGAGGCGCTGCACATGTCGCAGCCGCCGCTGTCGCGCGCCATCCGCGCACTCGAAGAGCGCCTCGGCGTGGCGCTCCTCAACCGCAGCCGCCGACGGGTCGAGCTCACCGCTGAAGGCGGCCGTTTCTTGGAAGAGGCGCGGCACCTGATCGGCCAGCTCGAAAGAGCGGTGCTCGAGCTGCGCGGCATGGCCTCGGGCGAGCAGGGGAGGCTGCGCATCGGATTCGTTTCACTCGCCGACTACGGCGTGCTGCCCGGATTGCTGAAAAGCTTCAAGACCGCGCGCCCGGGAGTCGCGCTCGCCCTGCGCGAGATGCTCTCGCCCGAGCAGGCAGACGCCCTGGGCTCGGGCGAGCTCGACTTCGGACTGCTCCTGCCGCCGGTCGAAGGCGAGGCGGACCTGGAGCACCTGGTGGTGCAGCGCGAGCGTTTCGTCGCCGCGCTTCCTTCCAGGCACCGCCTCGCCCGCGAGGCCGGCCGCCTTACGGTGGGCGAGCTCGCAGGCGAGCCTTTCGTGATGGTGCCGCGCGAGATCGCTCCGGGCCTGTACGATATCGTGCGTGGGCTGGCCGCGCGGGCCGGCATCGCGCTCAACGTGGCGCAGGAGGCCATCCAGATGCAGACCGTAGTGAGCCTGGTGTCGAGCGGCCTGGGCGTCGCGATCGTCCCGGCCTCGGTTTCGAACCTCGGGCGCCGCGGCGTAGCGTACCGCGAGCTCGCCGACCGCCATCCGCGGCTCGACCTCTGGCTCGCGTGGCCGCGCGGCACGCTCTCCGCCGCGGCGCGCGACTTCATCATGCGGGCCCGCGGGCTTCGGCGCTAATCCCGTGCTGGTCCACCCCCAGATCGACCCAGTCGCGTTCTCCATCGGCCCGCTCGCCGTACGCTGGTACGGCCTCATGTATCTCGTCGGGTTCGCCGCCGCCTGGTGGCTCGGCCTGAAGCGCATCCGCGACAACAAGGCGCCGATCACGCGCAAGCAGTTCGACGACCTCATCTTCTTCGCCGTTCTTGGCGTGATTCTCGGGGGGCGGCTTGGCTACGTGCTGTTCTATAAGCCGGGGTACTACGCGGCCCATCCGCTCGAGATTTTCGCCATCTGGCAGGGCGGCATGTCGTTTCACGGCGGTCTGATCGGCGTGATCGCCGCGATGTGGTACCACGCGCGGCGCAGCGGCGTCGACTTCCTGCGGCTGGCCGACTTCATCGGGCCGCTGTGCCCGCTCGGCCTCGCGGCCGGGCGCATGGGGAATTTCATCAACGGCGAGCTCTATGGCCGCGTGACCGACCTGCCGTGGGGCATGGTGTTCCGCCAGGCCGGAGACGCGCCGCGGCACCCGTCGCAGCTCTACCAGTTCGCCCTCGAAGGCCTGACGCTTTTCGCGCTCCTGTGGTGGTTCTCATCCAGGCCGCGCGCGCGGGGCCAGGTCTCGGCGCTCTTTCTGATCGGCTACGGGGTGCTGCGCTTCATCGCCGAATTCGGCCGCGAGCCCGACGCCTTCCTCGGCCTGCTCGCCTTCGGGCTTTCCATGGGACAGTGGCTGTGCCTTCCCATGATCGCCGCCGGCGCCTTACTCTTTGCCTGGAGCGCGCGCCAGACCTAGTCGAGGGCGGATCCTAGTCGAGGGCGGATTCGAGCACCCTCGCGACGTGCAGGGCTTCGCGGCCGCTGCCGTCGGCGATCTGGTGCCGGCAGCTCGTGCCGTCCGCGGCGAGCAGCGCCCCGGGCGCCTCCCTGATCCGCGGCAGCAACGCCAGCTCGGCCATCTTCATGGAGAGGCCGTAGTGCTCGGCCTCGTAGCCGAAGCTCCCGGCCATGCCGCAGCAGCTCGTCTGCACCGTCGATACCTTGAGCCCGGGGACCATCTTGAGCACCTTCTCCACCGCCGGCATCGCGTCGAATGCCTTCTGGTGGCAATGGCCGTGCAGCAGGACTTCCTGCTTCATTTCCTTCAACCGCAGCTTGCCCGGCTCGCGCGCGAGATATTCCTCGAGCAGGTAGGCGTTCGCCGACAACGCCTC